>JBAXAT010000310.1:0-3115 GCA_037142335.1 Verrucomicrobiota bacterium
AGCCCAAACCGCGACCAAAATCTGATTGATTGTCAGCCAGACCGGTTTACCATGCACCGGTAATCGTGCTCGGAGTTTTTTAATTATGACTAATAAAATTCGTTGGGGAATTCTCAGTACCGGCGCCATCTCGCGCGCATTTGCTGCGGCGATTCCGAAATCAACGACCGGCCAGCTCGCGGCCGTCGCCAGCCGGGATGCCGGTCAAGCTGCGAAGTTCGCCAAAGAATTTGAGATCCCGCGCAGCCACGGCAATTACGAGGCGTTGCTCGCCGACCCGGATGTGCAAGCCGTTTACATTTCCACGCCCCATCCTTTCCACGTTGAATGGGTCGTCAAAGCCGCCGCTGCCGGCAAGCATATCCTCTGCGAAAAACCGTTCGCCCTTAATCACGCCGACGCCATGACCGCCATCGAAGCCGTACGTGAGGCCGGTGTCTTCCTCATGGAAGCGTTCATGTACCGCTGCCACCCGCAAACCGCCAAGCTCGTCGAACTCCTCCGTGCCGGCACCATCGGCGATGTCCGCGTCATCCAAGCCACCTTCAGTTTTCAAACCGGCTTCAATCCCACCAGCCGCCTCTTCGACAACGCCCTCGGCGGCGGCGGCATCCTCGACGTTGGTTGTTACCCGGTTTCATTCTCCAGGCTCGTCGCCGGCATTGCTGCCGGTAAAGATTTCGCCGAACCACTCGAAATCAAAGGCGTCGGCCATCTCTGTCAAACCGGCGTGGATGAATGGGCCACCGCTGTCCTAAAATTCCCCGGCGATATTCTCGCCCAAGTCGCCACCGGCATTACGCTCAACCAAGAGAACGTCGCACGCATATTCGGCACAACCGGCTCCATCACACTCCCGAATCCGTGGATTTCCAACCGGCAAGCGGCTGACACCGGCAAAATCATCGTCAACCGGCAAGGCGCAGCACCGGAAGAAATTTCCATCCCGGTGAATGTCACTTCCTACACACTCGAAGCCGACGTAGTCGGGCGTGCCATCCTCGCCGGCAACGTCGAAGCGCCAACACCGGCCATGACTTGGGCCGACACGCTTGGCAATTTGAACACGCTTGATCGCTGGCGGCAATCCATTGGCCTGATTTATGACGTGGAGAAACCGGAGAATTACCGGCCCCGTCCGTTGCGTGTCCGCACCGATAACGCCATGCGCCATGGCAACGTGACCGGCATTGATAAGCCGGTCGCTAGGCTCGTTCTCGGCACGATGTTGGAAGGCGCGACCCTGCCGGCACCACACGCGTTTGCGCTGTTCGACGAATATTTTGCCCTCGGCGGCAACTGCTTTGATACTGCCCACATTTACGCCGGCGGCTTGGGCGAACAATTGCTCGGCCAGTGGCTCAAAGCGCGCAATCTCCGCGACCAAGTCGTCATCATCGGCAAAGGCGCGCACCCGCCGTCCTGCGATCCCGCCGGCATCACGCAACAACTCGACGAATCGCTGGCCCGGCTCCAAACTGATCACGTCGATCTTTACCTGATGCACCGCGATAACACGGACATCCCGGTCGGCGAATTTGTGGACGTGCTCAACCAGCATCTCAAGGACGGCAAGCTGCGCGCATTTGGCGGCTCGAACTGGTCACTGGAACGCGTCGCCGCTGCCAACCGGTACGCAAAACGCAAAGGCCTAACCGGCTTCGCAGCAATCAGTAACCAATTTAGCCTCGCGGAAATGATGGCGCCGGTTTGGCCGGGCTGCGTCTCCGTCTCGGATGCCGCCTCGCGGAAATGGCTAAAGAAAAAGCAGCTCCCGAATTTCTGTTGGTCCAGCCAAGCGCGCGGATTTTTCAGCGGGTCCGCCAAGCCCGACAACCAATCTGACTCCGAATTAGTGCGCTGCTGGTATAGCACCGCTAATTTCCAACGGCTAGAGCGCGTCAATGAGCTCGCCAAAAAACGCGGGGCGCTGCCAATTAACATCGCGCTGGCCTACGTGCTCGCGCAGCCACTGCCGTTGTTTGCATTAATCGGACCGCGCACGTTGCACGAATTACACACGGCGTTACCGGCATTGAAAGTGGAATTGACTCCGAAAGAGCTGCGGTGGCTGAACCTCGAGTAAACTCCCAACTCCGGCAGTCGCTGCGGGCGGTCATGGTCGCGTGGATTTTCGGCGCGGCTTGGCTTTACCTGACGACCGGCGCGGTGTTCACCCGCTTTGCCAAGTTGCTCAATATGCCGGCATTTGGCTATGGCGTCTTGGCGGCGCTGCCATTTGCCGTTTCCATGGCCCAGTTACCGGTCAGCTACTTCATCACCCGTTATGGTCATCGGAAAAGCCTGTTCATCACAGTCGGCGCAATCCACCGATTGCTGTGGTTGCCAATCGGGGCGATTCCGTGGTTGTTACCGGCTGGTTGGCAATGGCAAGGACTGCTGGTGTTATTTGCGGTGATGTGGCTGGCCGGTCAGACGACCACGCCGATTTGGGTCTCGTGGATGGCGGATTTAGTACCGGGACGGATTCGCGGCCGGTATTTCACGCGGCGCGGCCAGCTCGGTCAATTGATTGGCGTTATCGTGACGCTGCTGGCGGGTTACGCCCTCGACCATGCGCCAACGACTGCGCTGTTGAAAGTCGTCTGCGTGGCGCTCGGTATCAGTGGGCTGTTCGGGCTCGTAGATTTCTTGTTTTTCGTCAAGGTGCCCGATGTCCAGCGGGTAAAACCGAACCCGGATGTACGGATCTGGGAAATGTTGCGTGCGCCATTGCGAGACCGGAATTTTCTACGGTTCCTCGGATTCACAACCACGCTGACATTTGCAGTCGGCTTCATCGGGCAGTTTGCGTGGCTGTATGTTTTTGACGTGGCTCAACTTTCGAATACGCAAGCGAATGCGATGATGGTGGTGATGCCGCTGGTGATTTTTGTACTGATCGGTCCGATGTGGGGCCGACTGTTGGACCGGTTTGGCCGCAAGCCGGTCTTGCTCATTGCCGGGTTGATCATCGCGCCGGGAACTCTAGGCTGGATTTTTATTTCCCGCGAACACTGGGTCTGGGGCTACCTGCTCGTCGTTGCTTCCACAGCCGCGTGGCCCGGGATCGAAGCCGGCAATTTTAATATCCTGCTCAATCTTAGCGACGCCG
>JBAXAT010000311.1:0-3098 GCA_037142335.1 Verrucomicrobiota bacterium
CAAGCACCGTCCTGATTCATAAGATCAATCTGAAAATGGCAACCCCTTTCGAGGTAGTGGTAATTGAGACGAGCTTTCGTCTCCGAAACCTCCAACCGGCTTTTGTAGTTGTCTGCCATGCCGCTCGCCTTGATTTGCTGAATAAGCTGGTTCGCCTTTTCTTTGTAGGGCGCATCCAAGTATGCGACGAAGAAATCCGTGTCGTCTGCAGTCGCGTGCTTCACAATCTCGGCAACCATTTGATCCACAGTAACCATCTTCGCTGCCTGAGTACAACTTGTGAGCGCCAAGAGCAAACTGATAAGTAGAACCGGTATTCTCATACTTGCGCCCAACATATGTATTCGGCCTTACTCAGGAGTCAAAGCCTAACTGGCTGAATTGTCAAGAATCGGTTGCCGGTACGAAAGTTAGCGAGAATTGGGCGCGTAATATCGCTCCGGCAAAGCCGAGTCGGACGAGACCTGCGAAGCAAACCCAGACTCAGTAAGGGTTTTGCCGGGACGATATGCATGGCGAGCGTTTTTGAGGCGCGGCTGGTTAAAATGAGTGAAAATGGGGCACAAGACACCCGTTTGTAAGCTCACATGCCAAGCCATGCGTGGTCGCAGTGACCTCACTGCGTGGTCGCATGCCATCATCATCTGGCGGATGTTCATGCCATGCGTGGTCGCATGCCACCTTACATAAAGCGGCGTTTGCTGCGTGAGCACAACGTGCAGCGTTTGCGGAGAACCGCGTCTTCGCTTCGCTTCGGCTCCGTCTAACTCGGCTCCGTCGGACTCGGCTCGACAAGCTCAAGGTGACAAAGCGAGAGGCGGGTTGTACCGGTAGTGTGAACTGCAAAGGCTGGCGCGTTAGCTGAAGTCGGCGGCCACTCGACAGAATGCAGTCTCTCGGTTATCTTGCCGGCCAATGTCGCCAACTGCCACATCACCGCGTGTCGCGGTCATCACCTGCAAGGTGTTGGAGGAGGAGATCGATCGCTTCGCAACCGGACTCACGCACATCGTCCGGATCGAGAAACTTGATTACGCTTTACACGTCGAGCCGGACAAGCTTCGCACCACACTTCAGGCCACGATTGACCACGTTGAAACGGAGACGAACGCCGAGGTCATCGTCCTCGGCTACGGGTTGTGCAGTCGCGGGACCGAAGGTGTAAAGACAAAGCGTTGCCGGCTCGTGATCGCCCGCGCCCACGATTGCATCACGCACTTGCTCGGCTCGAAAGAACGGTATGCCGAATATGTGAAGCAGCATCCCGGCACTTATTGGTACAGCGTCGGCTGGAACAAGCATCATGTCCCACCCGGCAAGGAACGTTACGACCAATACCGGCACGAGTACGTCGAGAAATATGGCGGGGACAACGCGGACTTCTTGATGGAGACGGAACAGGCTTGGTTCAAAGCCTACAACAACGCCGCCTTCGTCCACCTCGATGTCGGCGACGTTGACCGGCAACAGGCTTACACCAAACAATGCGCGGACTGGCTCGGTTGGAAATGCGATTGCCAAGCCGGTAATCCGTCCTTGCTCAAAGCATTACTAACCGGCCCGTGGGATAACGACCGCTTTCTGGTTGTCAGCCCCGGTCAGACGTTTCGGATGGTGGCCGATGAACGCGTGATTGAAATCGTGCCATGAACCTCACCATCGAAACCGCCAAAGGCCGGCATGTTCTGACCATTACCGGCGCAGAACGTGCCGCGCGTCTGAGTGATTTACTCCGCAAGAAGCATTTTCCACTTAACACCCGATGCGGCCAGCGTAGTTTATGTGACGGCTGCGTCATTGAGCTACTTGACGGCAGTCTTACCAATATGGCGACCGGGGAAACCGTTACCGGCACCGGTCAAGCCTTACGTGGGTGCGAATACCGGCTGGCGCACGCTGGCCAAGTGACAATCCGTATTCCGGCGCGTTCATTGTTGGCCTACGAACCGCAAGTCGTTAGCGAATTCAAAATAAATGTTCCGCATGCCCACGATCCGCTCTGGCAACAAGTCACGATTCCGGCGGACGGAATCGAAAGCCTGCAACGCCGACGACCGGTAAAACTAGCTTGTCACCCTGAGTTTATCGAAGGGTCTCATCCGGGAACAGCGGAGATGGTTGCCGCGCACAGCAGCGGCGTCTCGTCCAACTCGGCTCGACAGGCTCAGCATGACAAACCAGAAAAGGGTTTCGCCACGTTGGAATACCGGGACGATCACTGGCTGGTGACTGGCGTTGCGGCAGAGCCGGACCGGCAACCGCTCGGTGTGGCGGTGGACATCGGCACGACAACGGTGGCACTGCTGGTTTGTGATTTACGTGACGGTCGTGTCTTGGCCGGCGCAGCTAATTTCAATCGGCAAATGCATCTCGGAGACGATGTGCTGACGCGAATCAACCTGTGCAGCACCGACCCGACGCAACTTCGGCATTTACAGGATTTGATTATCGAGGAGACGCTGAAGCCGTTGCTCAACGAGGCGCTCGGCAAGGCCGGCGCGACGCTGGCGCAAGTCCGGTGCATGACCGTCGCCGGTAACACGACGATGTTGCATTTGTTTGCCGGTGTGGATCCATCACCAATGGGGTTGGCGCCATTCACGGCAACTTTTTTAGAGCACCGGCTCGTAACGATACCGGGTTGGCTGTTCACAATTCATCTATTACCGGGCGCGGCGGCGTATGTGGGCGCCGATTTGACGGCGGGAGCGTTTGCGACCGGGTTGGTGTACGACGAAGGCCCGTCTTTGCTGGTGGACGTTGGCACGAACGGCGAAATCATTCTCAAGCGCGGTAATAATTTGTCAGGCTGTGCCACGGCCGCCGGCCCGGCGTTTGAAGGCGCTGGCATGACCAACGGCGTGCGTGCCACAGATGGCGCGATTGCGCATATTAAGTTGGCAAGCAAACCGTTTGCGGTCGCGATTGAAAAAATTGGGGAGGGGACACCGATCGGTTTGTGCGGAACGGCGTATGTGGATCTTCTGGCGGAAGGACGCGCGACCGACTTGCTAAACGAACGCGGCCGGTTTGTCGAAGCGTTTGCCAAACAGACGATGCCGTGGAAGGATTACGGGCGAGCACTGCGCGTAGCGACC
>JBAXAT010000312.1:0-3066 GCA_037142335.1 Verrucomicrobiota bacterium
AAGGGATTCACGCCGTTGGACATTGGTGCCGCGTGCAACGCCAGCTTTTTCGAGCATGGTGATACCAGCGACATCAAAGTTGGATTCAGTCGGAGCGCGCTAATCGGTGACTTGCCAAATAATGGACGGGTGTTGCTACACGACATGGATCCGGGTGGGCAATTCCAGTTGCGAATAATGGACAATCCAGACTCGATTGGTCTTGCGTGGGCAACTGGGCGGTTTCCCTCTTCGGTGATTGTTAAATTGCCGGCATCTCAGCAGCGCCGTTATTCGCAATTGGCGATTCTCAGCGCGTCGAGCATGGCCGGCGCGACCATCAGCGCGCGCTTCACTTACGACACCGGCGACTCCGAAGAATTGAAGCTAAAAACTTACGATTGGATTAACACTCGTCTACCCAAAGACGCAAACGTCGGTACGGAAGTGGCATCAGTGACGCGGTCCGACAGAAAATCCGGCTGCCTCTACCTAAACCTAATCGAAATAGATAAACAACGCCGGTTGATGTCGATTGCTTTTACATGGATTTCTGCCGGTACGGAAAACCCGCAACATTGTGTCGGCGTATTTGCCATTAGCGGCTTGCCGGTTGACAAATAATTAAGTCATGGCTGTACCGCTGAACGTCGTTCTCGTTGGCGCGTCTGGAGATTTGGCGCAACGCAAAGTCTTACCGGCATTATTCTCGCTGTTCGCGCAACGACTGTTGCCGTCGGATGTTCACATCTTTGGATTCGCACGGACCGCATTGACTGATGCGGAATTTCGGGCGCGGACAGCGGAACACTTAATGTGCCGGTACACCCCGGGGGTACACGAATGTGCGGCGATGACGGAACAGTTTTTGGCGCGGTGTCATTATGTGACCGGCGAGTACGGATCAGCAGAATCATTTCTGGATTTGGCGGAACGGATTCAGCAGGTTACCGGCGGCTTAACTGGCGACCGGTTGTTTTATCTCGCCACGCCACCATCAGTTTTCCTTGATGTGGCGCGGGCGATTGGCAATTCCGGTTTGGTGACGTGTGACGATACGGAAAGCTGGACGCGCATCGTGATTGAAAAACCATTTGGGCGTGATCGAGCTAGTTCGGATGAATTGGTGGCGGAGTTTGGAAAGGTTTTTACCAACGAGCAGACCTACCGGATTGATCATTACCTTGGCAAGGAAGTGATCCAGAATTTATTGGTGTTACGATTTGCGAACCGGATTTTCGAGCCGATTTGGAACCGAGAATTCATCCGGCAGGTGCGTATTGTCTGGAAGGAAACGCTCGATATCGGCAATCGCGGCGGTTACTTCGACGGTTTTGGAATCATTCGCGATGTAATGCAAAATCATTTAATGCAGATGCTTGCGTTGATTGCAATGGAGCAACCCGACAGTCTCGCAGCGATGCCTATTCGAGACGAGAAAGTGCAAGTGCTTCGTGCTGTGAGGCCTTTGGATTTAGATGATTTGGTTTTGGGCCAATATGTCGCGTCGGCAGGAAATATTGACGGACGGAAATCTTACCGGCAGGAAAACGGTGTTGCGCCCGACTCGCGCACGCCGACCTACGCGTCGGCGGTTTTACGCGTGAACAATTCACGATGGAAAGGTGTGCCGTTTGTCATCGAATGCGGCAAGGCGTTGGATGAACAACTGGCGGAGATTTGTATTCAGTTCCACGATGTGCCGCACAATATTTTTTCTGGCGAGTTGTTAGAGCTACCGGCGAACGAACTTGTAATTCGCATTCAACCTGACGAGGCCATTTTCGTGCGCGTGGTCAACAAAGTGCCCGGCTTGAAGATGCGGTTGGAAGCGACAGAGTTAAATTTGCGTTACCGAACGGCGTTTGCCGGTGTGATTCCAGAAGCGTACGAGTCGTTGTTGCTGGACGTGGTGGCCGGGGAACGGAGTCTGTTCATCCGCGCCGACGAATTGGCAGCGTCGTGGGACGTTTTCGACCGGGTGTTGCACGAGATTGACGACCTACAAGTTACACCTGAGTCATACCAGCAAGGCAGTCGTGGGCCTGACGGTATTGCGCGGCTCAATCAAAAAACCGGTAACGAAAAATAAACCAGAGTGCGGCGATGCCATCTTTCCAGCCGATCTTTTTGCCTTCGGTGTAGTCGCGACCGGCGTAATTGATATCGGTTTCATAGAAACAATACCGTCGGCGGGCGAGCTTGGCGGTTAACTCCGGCTCAATACCGAAGCGGTCAGCAGTTAGCTTTAGGTCTTGAACGCATTCCCGTCGAAAAGCTTTGTAACAGGTTTCCATGTCAGTGAGGTTGAGATTGCACAGCACGTTAGAGAGCAGTGTAAGAAATCGGTTGGCCATGTAGTGCCAGAATAATAAGACACGATGTGTGCCACCGGCAAACCGCGAGCCATACACGACATCAGCTCGGCCATCAAGGATGGGTCTGATGAGTTTTTGGTAGTCGGCCGGATCGTATTCAAGATCTGCGTCCTGAATGAGTAGAATATCGCCGGTGGCGTGTTGGAGACAGGTGCGAATGGCAGCGCCTTTACCGCGATTGACCGGATGGGAGTAGTGCTTTATATCTGTAGTAACAATCAGGCGCTTAAGGAGTTCGGCTGTGCCATCGGTAGATGCGTCATCCACTAGAACGATTTCTTTTACAAGTCCGCTGGTATCGGCAGCGCGAACGCGGCGGAGTAATTCCTCGACTGTCCGAACTTCATTAAATACCGGAATCAGGATTGAGATGCTGCGAAATTGTGAGGACATGCCGGTGAGTATAGTGGAAATAGATGGCGCGGCAACGCAAAACATCAATAAATACAGGGCTTCGGTGGTGGTATAACTTTCTTTAAAATAATTGTTGCATTAACCGGCGGCACCAGCTATTTTGCACGTCCCTTCGGGAAAGAAGATTGTGGAAGAAGAGCTTGACAGGTAATGGTTGAGCGAGTAATAGAAGTAGGGTTGCGAGTGTAGTGAAAAAGTTCTTTCGGGTTTGACACTGAAAATTGTGTGGCGGAGCTTTCCCATCGGTTAGTGGGAACAATCAGCAGTTAGTCATCAGCGTTCAGCAGGTTTGTTG
>JBAXAT010000313.1:0-3061 GCA_037142335.1 Verrucomicrobiota bacterium
GACCGGCGCATCGAGGTAATCGAACGCCACATCCTGAATCGTGCTCGCAATCTCACCGGTATAGCTGCCGATGTGAATCGTGTGACTCGCAACGACGCACTTGCCGGTCTTTTGCACAGACCGGATTACCGTGTCCATGTCCAGCGGCACAAGGCAACGCAAGTCGATAACTTCGGCGCTGATGCCCTTGTCGGCTTTCAACTTGTCCGCAGCTTTCAAGCAATCGTGGACGGCCGGGCCCCAAGCGACGAGTGTGATGTCGCTGCCTTCGCGCAATACATTGGCCACGCCGAGAGGGATGAGGTAGTCGCCTTCCGGCACAACGCCTTTCATGCCGTACAAGCCTTGCGACTCGACGAACATGATGGGGTTGTTGTCGCGGATGCAGGTTTTGAGCAAGCCTTTCGCATCGGCCGGCGTTGACGGAACGACAACGTAGAGGCCGGGAATGTGGCAGAACATCGATTCTAGCATCTGCGAGTGTTGGCCGCCGTAACCCTTGCCGGCGCCGGCGCTGACCCGGTAAACGCACGGCACTTCGGTTTGCGCGCCACTCATATAATGCCATTTTGCAGCCTGATTGCTGATCTGGTCGGACGACATCAACGCGAAGTCGAAGTACATCAGCTCCACCACCGGCCGCAGGCCGATCATCGCCGCGCCGATAGCGGTGCCGCAGATGCAGGCTTCGCTGATCGGCGTGTTGAAGACCCGGTCCCGTCCGAACGATTCGAGCAAACCTTTGGTTACCTTGAACGCGCCGCCATAGTCAGCTACGTCTTCGCCGTAGAAAATCACACGGCTATCGCGCGACATCTCTTCGATGAACGCTTCCTTGAGCGCATCTTTGTAATTTAATTCGCCATTGACGCGCTTGATTTCAGGCAACGCGGCGTGCAGCTTCACCTTCCGGTATTGCTCCGGCACGACTTCCGACTTCGTGTCGGTGTACATATATTTGAGAACATCCTCGGCGGGCGGATCAGCGGCTTCAGTGGCGCGCTTGGCGGCGCGGGCGTTGCGATCCCGGCATCGTTCATCAAGCGCAGCGAGCCCGTCCTTGTCGAGCACCTTGGCCGCGATAATCTGCGCCTTCAAATTCTCAATCGGGTCCACTGCCTTCCAGGCCGCCTCTTCTTCCTTCGTCCGGTATTCGACGCGCGGATCGCTGAGCGAATGACCGAAGTACCGGTAACAATCGACGTCGAGCAGCACCGGCCCATTGCCCTTCTTGCAAAGAACAATGGCGCGGCGCATCGCCTCGCGGACGGCGAGCGCGTCCATGCCGTTAACAACTTCGGCGTGCATATTGTTGTCGGCGAAACCGGCGGCACGCCGAGCCATGCGCTCAATGCCGGTAATTTCGTCATCGGTGCGGTGCGTCATCCCGTAATGGTTATTGATGACAACGAAGATCAACGGCAACCCTTGTTTCCGCTCTGCGTAGTGATTCGTGAATTGTTTCTGACAGGCCCAGTTCATCGCTTCCATCGCGACGCCATTATTGAATGCGCCGTCGCCAGCGAAACAGGTGACCACAGCTTCATCGTGGAGATACCGGAGGCCCATCGCCGCGCCGGTAGCAATCGGAGTGCCTCCGCCAACGATGGCGTTCGCGCCGAGATGGCCGACCGTGAAATCCGCGATATGCATCGAGCCGCCCCGGCCCTTGCAGTAGCCGTCGTCTTTGCCGAACAGTTCGCCGATGGTTTTGTAGAGATGTTCTTCGAGCGCATCCTCAACGAGTTGCGCGTGCTTGGTGGCCCTGCTCCACGGCACGCGAACCTTGAGTTGTTCGATACTCATCGCACGGATGGCCACCGTGCCTTTGGCCAGCGATTCGCCGTGGCCGCGGTGGGTCGAGGTGATCTTGTCATTGAGCGTCAACAGCGTGCACGCCCCGGCCGCGCAACCTTCCTGGCCGATGGAGACGTGCGTCGGGCCCCGGTAATTATAGGTCGGCAACGGCGTGTAGGCGCCGGAGCGGAGTTTGACGATCATTTCCTCGAACTCGCGGATGACGAGCATGTCTTCAAGGAGGTTGATCGCCTCTTGTTTGGTGATGGTTTTGGCGGCGAGTTCCTTTTTCAGGTTGCCGGTGTATTGAAATGCCGGAATCTTCCCACAATCAATAATGAACGGCTTGGAATCCGGCCGCATGTCGCTCAAGTGTGCTGTCTTTACCATGATGTTCTCCTATGCGCGTACGACTTTGATGCCTTTCTTTGTGAGTTCCTTTGCAAATTTCTGATCGAGTTTCGTGTCGGTTATGACCGCGTGCAGTTTGTCGAGGTTGCCGGCCCGCGCGAACGAGACCTTGCCGGCCTTACTGCTGTCGGCGAGCAAAATAACCTCTCGGGCGTGCATCATCACCAATTCCTTCGTAAACGCCTCGCTCGGCTCGGTCGTGGTCAGCCCTTCGGCCAACGCAAAACCAATCGTCCCCATGAACGCCTTATCGATGTGCAGGCCTTCCAGCACATGCCGGCTCAACGGCCCGACCACCGTCTGGCTCAACCGGCGCAGTTCACCGCCGATCACAATCAATCGCGGCCCGCGCCCGGCTAGCTCGCTGGCGGCGCGGAGCGAATTGGTCACAACCGTGATGTTGGTCCGGTCCGGCAACAACCGCGCCAACGCCAATACCGTGCTGCCGCCGTCGAGATAAATCGTGTCACCGGGTGCGATGAACGCCAACGCCGCCTGCGCGATCCGGTATTTTTCCTTCGCCGCGATAGCTGTCTTATTGTCGAACAACGGTTCGTCCAACCGGTTCTCAACACTCACCGCTCCGCCATGGACCCGGCGAATCGCGCCGGCTTTTTCGAGCTCATCGAGATCGCGGCGGACCGTGGCTGGTGAAGCTTTGACCTGCCGGCACAACTGCTCGACGCGAATCACGCCGGTCTGACGAATCAGACTGCGCACATTAGCGAGGCGTTGCAGAGCAAGTGACTTAAGTTCGGCCATGATTGTTTCTGATTGTTTGTAGCAACTTTGTGATTGGTTGCAATCAAATTCTTTCAACGCAACTGTCGCACTGGTTGTTCGCATTCATAGA
>JBAXAT010000314.1:0-3037 GCA_037142335.1 Verrucomicrobiota bacterium
CGGCGTGTTGTATGTCCTCGACGAACCGAGCATCGGTCTGCACCAGCGCGACAACGCCCGGCTGCTCGACACGCTTAAAAACCTCCGCGACCTCGGCAATACCGTCCTCGTGGTCGAACACGATGAGGACACGATCCGGCAGGCGGATCACATTGTTGACCTCGGCCCGGGCGCTGGTGTTCACGGCGGGTACATAGTAGCCGAGGGGGCGCTGCCGGCAATTCTGGCGTCGCCAAAGTCGCTGACCGGTGCGTACCTGCGCGGCGAGTTGCAGATCCCCGTGCCGAAGCTGCGACGCAAGTCGAGCAAAGGTTGGCTCACGATTAAGGGTGCCCGCGAAAACAATATGAAGAATATTGATGTCCGCATTCCGTTTGGCTTGCTGACGTGTGTGACTGGTGTGAGCGGTTCCGGTAAGTCCACGCTGGTGGATGACATCTTGTGCAAGGCGCTGTTCCGAAAGCTCTACCGGGCGAAAGACCGGCCGGGCGCGCACGCCGGGATTACCGGCATTGATGAGCTGGACAAGGTTATCGTAATTGACCAGTCGCCGATTGGCCGGACGCCGCGTTCTAACCCGGCCACCTACACGAAGGCATTTGATCAGATTCGGACGTTGTTTGCCGGGCTGCCAAACTCAAAGATTCGCGGCTACGGGCCGGGCCGGTTCAGTTTCAACGTCAAAGGCGGCCGGTGCGAAGCCTGTACCGGCGACGGCGTAATCAAGGTGGAGATGCACTTCTTGCCGGATGTGTACGTGACGTGCGAGCAATGCGCCGGCCGCCGGTACAGCCGCGAGACACAGGAGATTACTTACAAAGGGCGCAACATCGCCGACGTGTTGGAGATGACAGTGGACGAAGCTGAGGAATTTTTTCGGGCCGTGCCGAAGCTGCGCGATATTTTGCAGACGCTCCAGGATGTTGGTCTCGGCTATCTCAAGATTGGGCAGCAGGCGACGACGCTATCCGGTGGCGAAGCCCAGCGTATCAAGCTGTCGAGTGAGTTGGCCAAGAAGGCGACCGGTCGCACGCTCTATATTTTGGATGAACCGACAACGGGATTACATTTTGCCGACGTGCACAAACTATTGGAAGTACTCACCAAGCTTCGTGATGCCGGTAATACGGTTTTGATCATCGAACATAATCTGGATGTCATCAAATGTTCCGACTGGCTGATTGACCTTGGTCCCGAAGGCGGCGATGCTGGCGGGGAAGTGGTGGCGGCGGGGACGCCGGAACAGGTTGTCGCGGTGGAGCGGTCACATACCGGGCGCTTCCTTCGTCAAGTGTTGAACCGGTACGATTGCGAATTGTAAAGCATGCGAATATAAAGGCAGGAATTTGAAACCAAAAAATAATCGTCGCGCGCCGGGATTGGGGTGGTTGCTGGCGCTGATTTTATTCATGGTTGCTGGTGGAATTATTGCCGGCGGTTTTTTTTACCACCGGAATTTTGAGACACACTACCGGGCAGAGGTAGAGCGGCAAATTTCGACAATTGCGGATTTGAAGGTGGGCGAGTTGACGCGGTGGCGCAAGGAACGGTTGGGTGATGGCGCGATGATGTTTCGGAACCGGGCGTTCAGCGATTTAGTGCGTCGATACTTTGAGAACTCAGCGGATGCGCACGTAAAACAAGACCTTCGTTCATGGATTGATCGCTTGCCTGAAGGTTATGGATATGACCGGATCCGCTTGCTGGATATGCAAGGAAATTTGCGGATGGCATGGCCAGCGGAAAAGTTTTCCGCATTGCCGATGAAGTTGGTCGAAGAAATTCCATTAGTCATTCAGTCGGGGCAGATCAAGTTTTTTGATTTTTACCGGGACGAGTACGACCAGCATGTTTATCTGACAATGATGATCCCGATTTTCGAAGAAATGGATGACACAAAGGTAATCGGTGTGTTGGCGTTGCGAATTGATCCGGAAAGGTTTTTGTATCCGTTCATCCAAAGTTGGCCGACGCCAAGTCAGAGCGCGGAGACGTTGTTAGTGCGCCGGGAAGGAAGCAATGTATTATTTCTGAATGAACTCCGATTTCTGACGAATGCGGCGCTGCGCTTGCGTTCGCCGTTGAGTCAAACTTCGCTGCCGGGGGTACAAGCGGTGTTGGGGCAGGAAGGTGTTTTTACTGGTCGCGATTACCGGGACGTGCCGGTGATGGCGGCATTGCGGACGATTCCGGATTCACCGTGGGCGTTGGTGGCGAAGATGGATCAGGCGGAGGTGTATGCGCCGGTGCGGGAGCAACTCCGGCAAGTGGTGATTTTGGTTGTGACGTTGCTGTTCGTGGCCGGTAGTAGTGTGGCTGTTATTTGGCGACATCAACGAGCGCGGCATTACCGGGAGCAGGTGGTGGTGTTAAAGGCGTTGGACCGGGAGCAGAAGCTGGTGGTTCACCTGATGGAGAATTTGCCAGATTATATTTATTTTAAGGACGCGGCGGGAAAATTTCTGCGGGCAAATCCGGCGTTGATCAATTTGTACCGGCTGAAGAATCCGTTGGAAATCGTCGGGAAAACGGATGCGGATTTCTTGCCGGCGGCACGCGCGCAGGAGACTGCGGCACAGGAACAGGAGATTATGCGCACCGGCCAGCCGGTGGTGGAAATCGAGGAGAAAACGGTTTGGGCGGATGGCGGCGAGACTTGGGTGATGAGCACGAAACTGCCGCTCAGAGATGACGCGGGATGCATCATCGGTATCAGCGGTATTTCCAGCGATATTACCGAGCGGAAGCTGGCGGAGTTGGCGTTGGAGCAAAAGAATCTTGAGTTGGAGCGAGTGCTTTATAGCGCGTCGCATGACTTGAAGAGTCCGGTGGTGACGGTCTGCACGTTCCTTGGTTATTTGGAGAAAGATATGCAGACCGGTAATGCCGAGCGGGTGGCTAAGGATATGAATTTTATCCGCACGGCGGCGGAAAAGATGGGGCGATTGCTCGACGAATTACTGGTGGTCTCGCGAGTGGGGCGGGCGGTGAATGCGCCGGTAACGGTGACGTTTCATTCATTGGTGAAGGATGCACT
>JBAXAT010000315.1:0-3026 GCA_037142335.1 Verrucomicrobiota bacterium
GGCGCAATCCGATCGGGCGCTGTCATTATTGCAGTCGCCAAAGCGTGCCGGCAGCTGCAATCCGCACCAGCATCCAATGTTGCCACTGCCAACCGGACAATTTCCTGTGCCATTCGCGCATTCTTGTGCAGGCATTCGATGATCATTTCAACGGTGACTGATTCCTCACTGGTATGCCAGCAGTCGTAATCGGTCACCATCGCTAAAGTCGCGTAACACAATTCAGCTTCCCGTGCGCAGCGCGCTTCACCAAGGTTAGTCATACCAATGACATCCCAACCCATTGCGCGATGGAACAATGATTCCGCGCGCGTTGAAAAGGCTGGACCTTCCATGTTCACATAAGTTCCGCCATCATGAATCGTCGCCCCAGCGTGCCGGCCACACGCGACCAGTCTTTTTTGCAACCCGCCGCAAACCGGGTCGCCAAACGCCACGTGCGCAACCACGCCATTGCCAAAAAATGTGAAGTCCGCGCTCCGTTTTGTGCGGTCAAAGAATTGATTGATTACCACGATGTCTGTCGGCTTGTATTTCTCTTGCAACGACCCGACGGCACTCACGCTGATAACGTTAGTCACTCCGAGTTTTTTTAAACCGTAAATGTTCGCGCGATGATTCAACTCACCCGGCAAGACGCGGTGGCCGCGCCCGTGCCGCGGCAAAAAGACAACCTCGCGCCCGGCTAGTCGTCCCGTTAGATATTGATCAGACGGTTTGCCGAACGGTGTTGTGACTGTAACCCATTTGCTTTTTTCAACACCAGCCATTGCATAAAGCCCGCTGCCGCCAATAATGCCGATTTTCATATTCTGATTCATACCTCCGCGCTCGCCGCGTGTCCAGCCAATGAATAATTGTGATTGCGCTTGGCATGAGCCCGTGCGTTGCCTACAGTTGGTGCCACAGCATGAACACACCTCAACCACTCGGACTTAAAAAATCATTCGGCTTTGGCGACCGGCTCGGTCTCGCCACACCCGGTCACTTCGCAGCGTTCAAGAAATCCAACTTTGCTCCAATTTTTGCGCAGCAATCCATTCGTGAAATGGAACGCACCCAACGGATACCACGCGACATTATCGTTGCCGCACAGACCGCAATCACGAACCTCGGTTACACCGGCGCGTGGGGCGCCGATGCTGATCATATGAAGTTACCGGAGCACGCGGAATACACGGCGGGTGCCGGTTTCTGTTTTTTTACAATTGACCCATCGGAATACGTCGGCAAAGGCGCGTTGACCGGTGAGTTGGAGTCATTGTATCTCGGCAAGAAATTTGACCTCGGCGGGACATTTGACCGCACGAGCTTGTATAACGCCGCGGTTAAATATGGTCGCGCTCTCGAACACATTGCGCAGATGGGTTGGCACATTGGCCAAGTTATGGCCGGACGGCCATTTGAAATTGAAATCAGTGTGGACGAGACCAATGAACCAACCAGCGCACTAGAACATTTGTTTATTGCATTGGAGTTAAAACGAAATCGAGTGCCCAATGTTGTCAGCGTTGCGCCACGGTTTATTGGAGATTTTGAGAAAGGCATTGATTACAAAGGCGACATTCAGAAATTCGAAGCCGCACTCCAACAGCACGTCGCCATTGCCAAACAATACGGGCCTTATAAAATTAGCATTCACAGCGGGTCAGATAAATTCAGTGTGTATCCAATCTTTGGAAGATTATGTGGCGAATTGCTTCACGTTAAAACCGCCGGCACAAGTTATCTCGAAGCGCTGCGTGTCGTGGCCCGGACCGATGTAAAACTATTTACAGAAATTGCAGAGTTTTGCCGGGGCCGGTTTGGTACAGATCGAAAAAGCTACCATATTTCTACAAACACCGCGCAGGTGACCGGTCTTCCGAAATTTACCGGCAAGGAAGAAGCGGTTTACCTTGATGAAGTTGCCGGGCGTCAACTCTTGCACGTCACATTCGGACCAGTGCTAACTAATCCGCAGTTTAAGCCGCGGATTTTGGAGACACTAAATCGGCACGCTGAATTGCATTCGGAGCTGCTTGACAGGCATTTCAGTAAACATTTAAGTCTTCTGAACCAAGGATGAGGCGATGAAGACCTTCGTGACTGAGGATTTTCTGCTCCACAGCGATGTGGCGCGTGAATTGTATCACGATTATGCTGCCCGCGAGCCGATTTACGATTATCATTGTCATCTCCCTGTCGATCAACTTGCCGGTAATAAAACCTTCCGGAATCTCTACGAAATCTGGCTGGCCGGCGATCATTATAAATGGCGCGCCATGCGTTCAAATGGCATCGGAGAAGAATTCTGTACCGGTAATGCCAGCGACTGGGATAAATTCCTCGCATTCGCGCGCACAGTGCCAGCCACGCTCCGCAATCCGCTTTACCATTGGACGCACATCGAACTTAAACGCTTCTTCGGTATCACCGAGCTGCTCGACGAATCGAGCGCGAAGAAAATCTGGGACACAGCCAACACAAAGCTCGCACAGATGCCGGTGCACACCATTTTGGAATCCAATCGAGTCTCTGTCATTTGTACAACCGATGATCCGACCGACTCGCTTGACCATCACCAAAAAACTCGCACCAGTCAGCTGAAGACGCGTGTTTATCCGGCATGGCGCCCGGACAAGGCGTTGGCAATTGACCTGCCGGTAGCATGGAATGCATGGCAAAACAAACTTGGCGCTACCGGCGACCTCACCAGCTTGCTGACACTCTTAACGGAGCGACTGGATTTCTTTCATGCCAATGGGTGCCGGCTCTCCGATCACGGTCTCAACTATCTTGACGCCTCTGACTATACGCAGACAGAGGCGGCACAAGCGTTTTCCAACGCGCGCGCCGGCAAACCGATTACACCAGATGCCGCTGCGAAATTTCGCAGTTTTCTATTAGTCTGGCTTGGCGAACAGTACCACGCACGTGGCTGGGTCATGCAATTACACCTCGGAGCCCAACGCAATAACAACTCCCGTCAACTGCGGACACTTGGCCCAGATACCGGCTTTGATTCGATTGGTGACTGGCCACAG
>JBAXAT010000316.1:0-3010 GCA_037142335.1 Verrucomicrobiota bacterium
GGCAAAGATGAAATCGGGATTCAAGTCGGGCCGTTCGGCGTACCAGCGGCGGCGGACCGGCTCGGCGCTGGCTTCCCGCACCATGCCATGCGAGCGCAACATCCGTACCACCTCATAAACATCAGAATCATTTGTGCAGACCATGCCACCTTCGATTGTGCTGAGGTGGTGGGCGTAGTAAAATGAGAAGTTCGACACCAGTCCGAACGTGCCGATTTTCCGCCCGGCAAATGTCGCGCCGTGGGACTCGCAGCAGTCCTCAATCAATGGGATATTGCGCGCGGCAAGTTCGTCGAGTAGGCGCTGGGTCAGCGCATTGTAACCGAGGACGTGGGTGAGGAAGACGGCTTTGGTATCGCCGGTCAGCTTCCGCAACACTTGTTCGTCGTCCATACCCAGTGTGTGCGGGTTAATGTCCACAAAGACTGGTGTGAAGCCGCATTGCAAGACTGAGGCGATATCGGATACCCAAGTCAACGGTGGCACGATGATCTCGCCTAGACCGCGTGTTTCGCGAAGCGCCGTGATTGTCAATAAGTTGGCCGACGCACCGGAGTTGAGCATGACGCTGTGCTTGACGCCGAGCCAGTCGCTCCATTCGCGCTCGAATTCACGGACGTTCTTTCCGTGGGTAAGGATGGGATCGTCTTGCCGGAGTAACTCGATGACGGCATCAAGGTCAGTCCGGGCGATGTTATTGGCCATCAGCGGCCACTGGAGGTTGTTAGTGTTAATCAAATCCGAATGTGTCCTTGACGATATAAGTGGGGCGGTGACGGGTTTCGCGGAAGATGGCGTTAATATAGAGTCCCAACATGCCGATGGTCAGCAGTTGTACACCGCCAAGTACCAGCATCGTCGTCATAATCGCTGCCCAGCCACCGACAGTGTAGCCGAAAACCCTCATCACAAACACTCCAATAAGCCAAATGAACGCACCCACCGACACGATGAACCCCAACAACAATGCGATCTTCAGTGGTACGTCGGAAAACGAAATTAATGCCGAGTCGAGAAAATTACTAATGACCCGCCAACCGAGCACCGGGTAATGCGTTTCGCCGGCATGCCGGGCGTCCCGGTCATAAAACACCTGCACCTGCTTGAAGCCGACCCAGGTGATCATGCCACGCACGAACGGCTTTTGCTCGTTAAGCTTCAGCAGCTCGTTGACGACGCGCCGCGAGAGCAATTTGAAATCGCCGGAGTTCGGCACTAGTTCAATGTCCGAGACGGTGTGCAGAATCCGGTAACCGAGCCGTGTGAGGAGGAGTTTTAAACTGCTTTCACCCGCACGGGTCCGGCGGGTGGTGTAGACCACTTCGACCTCCAAATCGGCGCGCCAAGTCTCGATGAGCGTCGGAATTAATTCCGGCGGGTCTTGCAGGTCGGCGTCCATATAGATGACAACATCGCCCTTGGCATGGCGCATGCCGGCAATTACACAGACCGACGCGCCAAAATTACGGGAGGTGTTGACAATTTTGATGTCGGTATGGCCGACTGCGAGCTCTTTTAACAGTTCCAGCGACCGGTCCGTGGAGACATCGTTGACAAAGATCAATTCCGACCGGTCCGGGGGTAGCACGGCGCGCAACCGGCGCACTAACTCCGGGATGTTCTCTTCCTCGTTGAAGAACGACAGCACGACCGAGATGACTGGATTATCCTTGTTCACGATGAAATCTTTTTCACAGTTTGGAGGATGCCGGCTTCGTCAATTCCCGATAACTTGTGCAGTTGGGCGCGATTGCCGATCTCAAAGAGATACCGGCCATCAAAACCGAGCGAGTGAACACGGATCCCGGCAGCCGCCACGAGATCCAGAACCAGCATGTCGATCCCGCCCCGGTGGATGAACCCTTCTTCAAGTGTGATGACGTGCCGGTAAGACTGTAACGTCTTGCGCAAGAGCTCTGTGTTCAATGGAGGGAACGCAAACAGGTCCACGACGCCCAGCGATTCGGTGGCTTGGGCGGCGGCGCGCAGCGCGACATGTGTCATGTAACCGGTCGACACGAG
Organism: Verrucomicrobiota bacterium; assembly: GCA_037142335.1. Classification (GTDB taxonomy): domain Bacteria; phylum Verrucomicrobiota; class Verrucomicrobiia; order Palsa-1439; family Palsa-1439; genus CAINDI01. The sequence goes on from JBAXAT010000316.1 coordinate 2,023, forward strand.
GCAAACATTCTTGCCGTGAGCTAATTCGTGAAACCCGTTTTCAAGACAGGGCAAGGAGCCGGTTTGGTAGATTTGCGGGAGCGGCTTGCTGTCGAGACGGATGTATTTCGGACGGTTGCTGCGCGGGGCATACGCAGCGATTTCGCCGGCAAGCATCCAGTCACTTGGCGAAAAGACTTCGAGATTGGGGAGTAATCGCATTAGCGTCAGGTCTTCAAGGCAATGGTGGCTCGGTCCCGACAAATCGTAACTAATACCAGCTCCGACGCCGACAATGTTGGCGTTGAGCGGCCGGAGTTGCGACGCCATCGAAAGATTGGTGCGAATTTGTTCATAACACCGCATGCTCATGAATCCAGCAATGCCATAGGCAAAGGAGACGTAACCTTCGTGTGCTAGGCCTGCGGCGACGTTGACGGCGTTTTGCTCGGCAATGCCGACGTTGACCAGCCGGTTGCCAAAATCGGAGCGAATTTTGTCGAGCATCGGTGCGCCAAAATCGTCGGTGACGACAAAGATCCGATTGTCGGTGGCCATGCCGGCGTGCAACCTGGCGAGAAATGCATCGCGCATCGTCATGGTTTGCGGCTGGTTCACGCGGCACCTCCTAGGATGCCGGCGATTTGATCAGGCTTGAGCGTTTTGATGTGGCTCATCGAATCAGTTTCTAACTCGGGCACGCCTTTACCTTTGACAGTGCGTGCGATGATAGCCTTCGGTCGTGCGCCGCCTGGTTGCCGGTATTTCCGCAGCGTTTCGTTGATCGCGTCCGGGTCATGGCCGTCTAGGACGGTCACATCCCACTGGAAATCGCGCAGCTTCTGATCGACCGGTTCGAGATTGATAATGTTCCGGCAATAGTCGAGCATCGCAACGCCGTTACTGTCGAGGATTAACACGAGATTGTTGAGTTGTTGCTGGCCGGCAAACATGATCGCTTCCCAGATTGAACCTTCGCACGATTCGCCGTCACCGATGAGTACATACA
>JBAXAT010000317.1:0-3005 GCA_037142335.1 Verrucomicrobiota bacterium
GGCGATGGGAAAGTGGATGTCCCGGCCGTTGCGAAAGCCGGCGCGGCCACGGCCGGTGCCAACCCGGCAGCCATCGTGACGGAACTCGGCAAACGCGCGCCGCTGCTGCACATCAAGGACGGCCCATGCGTCAAAGGCCAGCCGATGACTGCCGTCGGCGATGGGAAAGTGGATGTCCCGGCCGTTGCGAAAGCCGGCGCGGCCACGGCCGAGTGGATGATTGTCGAACTCGACAGTTGCGCGACCGATATGCTGACGGCGGTTAAGAAAAGTTACGACTACCTGACCAGTAAAGGTTTCGCCCGCGGCAACAAATGAGTCGGTTGCACATGGACAGTCTGAGTCCCGATCCAACTTTCGGACGAGCGACCCGGCTGTGTGGCGAGCTTGTAAACGAGCTTGACCTCGAACCGTATCGGATTGTGCGGGCCGTGCCGGCGTTGTCCGAGTGGAAGCTACCGGTGCGCTTGCCGGCGCCAGCCAATGGGCGAGTGGAACTGTTTCTGGATTTCGGCACCGAACTGGATGCGGTGTTGGAACTCGCGATCACGACCACCAGCTTATGCAATGTCGTGGCGTTTTTCGGTGAGAGCGAAGTTGAAGCGGAGAATCTCATTCTAGCCTTTGCCCCGCATCCGATTATCACGTGGCACGTGCCGTCTGCCGGCACGCACACAAAGCTCTTTGACTCCACCCGCTGGCTGAACAACCCGGTTACCGAGAATACAGCGCGTGGGTTTCGCTTTGTCCAGCTGGTGTTTCATGACGTGCATGGTGAATTGCGAATCGACCGGCTGGTGGCGCACGCGAAGTTCACCTTCACAGAGCGCCGTGGAGATTTTTGGTGCGATGATAAGCGGTTTCAGCGGGCGTGGCAGGCGTCGGTGTACACCGCGCGGTTGTGCACGCAACCAGACTCACTCTGGGACGGCATCAAACGCGACCGGCACGGCTGGTATGGCGACGCGCGTATCACCGCCGAAACCAACGATGCTGTTTGGCACGAACCGGTACCGGTCGCGAAAATGCTCGCGTTGTTGCCGACGGACAACTGGTGCAACGGTATCCCGGCCTTCAGCTTCGATGCGATTGCCATGTTACACCAGCAGGTGCTGGCGTTTGGGACGGAGGCGCCGGGCGTGCGTGACACGTTTGCGAAGGTCGGACAATTCCTCGAGTGGGTCGCCACCAAGCAGACCGATGCTGATGGATTTATCATCCGCGACGGCGCGAAGAAGATTTGGACGTATTTTGAGGAGATCGGCTTTCTTGATTGGTCACCGGTGCCACTGGGTGGACGGTTTGAAGAATTGTCATGGCTGCAAGTCAAGTACGTCGCCGGACTGCGTCACGCCGCACGGTTAGCCAAGTGGCTCGATGATTCCAACAACGCTACCCGTTGGCAGCAACAGGGTGCGCGGTTGGAAAAACTGATCGGCGAACGATTTTGGCGTGTGGACGTCGGTTTTGTTCACACGCTCAATCACGTCGGCCCGTGCCAGGCCCTCAAAGACCATTACCAGAAGACGTACGTCGAAAAGATTGCCCTTGGCCCAAGTGGCGCGAGCCGGCAGTGCAATGCCCTTGCTGTGTTAGCTGGCATCGTGACTGATACGCAAAGGCAAAGCATTTTGGAACGCGTATTCCGCAACCCGGATATTGCACCGATCATTACGCCATATTTTCGGTATTATGAAAATTGCGCCCGCGCATTGTGTGGCGATCCGGTCGGCGCGCTCGAAGATATGGCCGGGTACGTCGGCGACATGGTTGAACGTGAGGACGCCACGACTATTTGGGAGGCGTACGATCCTGCTGTTCGTGACTTGCGCCGGTATTCAAACGGACGCGATGTGACTTGGCACTGGCCGACGAGTTTGTGTCATGGCTGGAGCAGTGGACTCGTACCATTGACGCAACGGTATCTGCTAGGCATCGAACCAGTCCAGCCGGGGTTTGCGGAAGTGCGGTTGCAGCCGGCCGCCGCCGTGCGCTGGGCATTCAAGGCCACTGTGCCGACGCCGCACGGTGGAATTCGTGTTTGGAGAGACGCGGCGAATACGCCGGTCCACTACAAGTTGCCGGCCGGCATTAACGCCCAGCTGCCGGCGGAAGGTGTAGTTGTCGAGCACGATGATTAACTGTGATTTTAGCTGGATTTCCGGTAACGCTCACGTTAAACCTCACGCCTATTCCACGGTAATCAAACTCAAACAAAGGAAACCAGTTACTTTATGAGCAAACAAACCAACATCGGTATCATCGGTTGCGGTGCGATCAGCAACGCATACTTCACCGGCTGCAAGCCATACCAGAACATCAAACTCGCCGCGTGTGCGGACATCGATCCGGCGCGGGCGGAGGCCAAGGCCAAGGAACATAGCATCCGCGCCTGTTCCGTCGCGGAACTGTTGGCCGATCCCAGCATCCAAATCATTTTGAACCTGACCGTGCCGAAGGCGCATGCCGAACTTAATCTCACGGCGCTTAATGCCGGCAAGCACACGTATGCCGAAAAACCGTTCGGCGTGAACCGCGCGGAAGGCCAGAAAGTACTCGCGTTGGCCAAGAAGAAGAAGTTGCGGACCGGCAGCGCGCCGGACACGTTCTTCGGCGGCGGCGCACAGACGGCACGCAAGCTGATTGACGACGGGGCGATTGGCAAGCCGGTGGCGGCGACGGCGTTCATGTGCGGCCACGGCCACGAGTCGTGGCATCCGAGCCCGGAGTTTTATTATGAAAAAGGCGGCGGGCCGATGTTCGACATGGGGCCATATTACATCACGGCGTTGATCAATCTGCTCGGCCCGGTCAAGCGCGTGACCGGCTCGACCTGTATCAGTTTCCCAGAGCGGAAAATCACCAGTCAGCCGAAAGCCGGTAAGATTGTGAAAGTCGAAACGCCAACGCACTTGGCTGGTGTGATGGATTTCGTTGATGGCGCGGTGGTGACGATCATCCAGAGCTTTGATATGTGGAAGCACTCACTGCCGATTCTGGAGGTG
>JBAXAT010000318.1:0-2991 GCA_037142335.1 Verrucomicrobiota bacterium
GGCGACCCTGGCATTGGACGTCGCAAGCGCAGGCTCAAGCTCGGCGATCCTGGCCTTGGACGCAAATTCACTCGCATTGGCAGCATGCTTGGACTAGCGGACCGGCGATGATTACCGGCAACCTACTAGCCGCATTGCTGGCAATTGCTGCGATTGGCGCCGTGGCGCGCGAATTGCCGCGTTTTGGCTTGATCGATCTGGACCGGATGATTATTGGCTTGGCCCCGGTCTGTGGCGTCGCCGGTTACACAGTCGCGGCAACATGTGAATTTGGTGTACTCGGACAAGCGTTGTTCAATGTGTATTTATTTATCTTGGGGCTGGGCGCGTTGATTGCCGGTATTCGCGGCAACAAACTCGGCACCGTCAATGCCGGGTTGGTGGCATTGGCGGCACTGGTTGTTGCGCGATTCTTCGATAGCCATTTGAGTTTTCTGGCACGCGGGCTGGCTTTCATTTTCATCGGCATCGGTTTTCTCGCGACCAACGTCGTGATGTTGCGGCGGAAAGGCGCGGTGGCACAATGAACAAACGTTGGCTAATGCTGGTATTTGCAGTTTTGGCGGCAGTGCAAGTAGCCGTGCCAGTAGCGATGATGCTTCAACGTGAACCGATTCTGCGGACTGGCCGAGTTTATAAATTCCGGACGCGACCGGTAGATCCGTACGATGCGTTTCGAGGCCGGTATGTCCAGTTAGCGTTTGAACAGAATCATGCACCGTGGCGCTCGCACGACGAGGCTCAACGTGGCATGGAGTTGTTCGCCGTCGTCACGACCGGCACCAATGGGTTTGCCGAGATCCGTGAGGTTGCGTCTGAACCTCCCGCACAGGGTGACTATGTTAAAGCGGTCGCCATCTGGCCCGGCTGGGGCACTAATGCTGGTTCAGTCTACTTCACGCTGCCATTTGACCGGTATTACCTAGAAGAGACCAAAGCTCCGCAGGCTGAAAAAACTTACTGGGAACATAACCGGCGCAATCAAACCAACTCCGACACGTATGCCGTGGTCCGCATCAAGGACGGCGAGGCAGTGCTGGCGGATTTGTACGTGGCCGACAAACCGATTCGGGATTACTTCACCAAGCGTAAACCGTAAAGAATGGTGAACGACGGTTGATTATCCGTGCGGAACCGGGCTTCCCGGCTGACCGCCACAAAACTGCCGTGCTCGAAAAACTTTCGGCCGGCAACATTCGCTTCGCTGACGCCGGCATGGACGCCGGGCACGCCGGCTTGCCGGGCTTGCTCCAGAAACTTTCCCAGCAATTGCAGGCCTGTGCCCTGCCCTCGATCACCGACGCGCAGATTGAGATGAAAATGGGCCGGATAGTCCGCGAGGAGTTGCCGGCGTTGCGAGGCCGGCAGATGCAAGTTCTGACGGACAAACCGGTGCCAGAGCGAACCGTGCGCCAACGCTTTCAATACTGCCACCGGCACAATGCGCACCGCCATTGTCCGCAAAAACCGCCGCGTGTCGAAGCAGCCGGTGAGATAGCCGATGACGCGGCCATCTTGTTCCGCCACCCACGACGCCTCCGGCGCAAAGTCGGTGTAATACCGGGTGAGCACGTCGGCAAACACTTCACGGTCCGGGAAAAACTGCTCGACTGGTTCACCACCGTCCGCCGTATCGCAGCAGATTTCACGAACTGCCACCCGGTCGCGTGGTTCATACCGGCGCACATTGATCGACTCGCTATTCATCCGGTCGCGATATTGCCTATCGCATCGGTAATTGTCGAGTCCGTCACGCCGTGAAGCTAGGACTACCCAAAGTTGAGGAAGAATGATAGAGTTCGCCACTTCATGGACGTACAACACATACGGAATTTTTGCATCATCGCGCACATTGATCATGGCAAGACAACCCTGTCGGACCGGTTACTCGAAACAACCGGGGCTATGCAAAAACGCGAGATGCGCGATCAGATGCTCGATTCGATGGACCTCGAACGCGAGCGCGGCATTACCATCAAAGCGCACCCGGTCACGATGGAGTTTCGCGCGGAAGACGGTCAGGATTATATTTTGAACCTGATTGACACACCCGGTCATGTGGATTTCGCCTACGAAGTTTCGCGAAGCTTGGCCGCATGTGAAGGCGCGCTGTTGATTGTAGATGCAGCACAAGGTGTCGAGGCACAAACAGTGGCTAACGTGCATCTGGCGACGAAACAGGGGCTGACGATCATCCCGGTCATTAACAAGATTGATTTGCCGAGCGCTAACGTCGAGGAGACGAAGCGGCAGATCGAGGACATTCTCACTATCTCGGCTGACACAGCAGTATTGGCCAGCGCAAAGACGGGGATTGGGATCAAGGAGATTCTCGCCGCGGTGATTGCGCGGGTGCCGCCGCCACGGTTGAACCCGGAGCAGTCGTTGCAGGCGCTGGTGTTTGATTCGATGTTCGACACTTACCGTGGCGTGGTGACGTATGTACGGTTGTTCGCGGGCGAGATCGTACCGGGCATGATGATCCAGTTGATGAATTCGGGGCTGAAGTTCGAGGTGAAAGACGTGGGGGTGTTTGATCCGAAGCCGGTGAAGCGGCCGCGGCTGGGGGCCGGTGACGTGGGCTATGTGATCGCCAATATCAAGAGCACCGCCGATGTGCAAATCGGTGAGACGATGACCGATGCGAAGTCGCCGGCCACGACGATGTTGCCGGGCTTTCAGAAGGTGCATCCGATGGTGTTCTCCGGTATTTATCCGGTCAACTCAGCGGACTACGAGCATTTGAAGTCCGCGCTGGCAAAATTGAATTTGAATGACTCGGCGTTTCAATATCAGGCGGAAAGCTCGGCGGCATTGGGATTTGGATTCCGGTGCGGGTTTCTCGGGCTGCTGCATCTGGAAATCGTGCAGGAGCGGTTGCGACGGCAATTTGACATGGACATCATCGCGACGTATCCGAGCGTAATTTATCAAGTATTGAAGACGGACGGCGAGGTACTGCAAGTGGACAACCCGGCGTTTCTGCCGGAC
>JBAXAT010000319.1:0-2990 GCA_037142335.1 Verrucomicrobiota bacterium
ATGGAGGCTCCCAACATGCCGATTACTTTCCCATCCTTCTTGATCGGGACCGCCGTGATCACCGTATTGCCACCGGTGGCGCGACTCACCACCAGTCCACCGGCTGAACTCTCGCCGGCCATGACCTTCGGGAAATAGGCGCGATCCTTGAGGTTCTTGTCGGTCAGCCCCTTTTCAACAGTGAAATAGGAGCCATCCGGTCGCGCAAACCAGACGTTCGCGGGGCCGAACCGTTCCTGAACTATAGCCAGCATTGGCTTCATCCTTACCCAGTCAAGCGATTGAATGTCCTGCGATTCAGCCGCTACCGACAAGGCGTCAAACATACTTTTGATACGACACTCGGCCAAAGCGCTCAGTGCTGAAAAGGCCACCTTGATATCCACCAGCCGCTCAGGTTTGACGGACGTTTGGGCTACGGCATCCGCCGCGAGTGAATCTTGGTAAAAGAGGGATGGGGCGACGCTTAACAACAGGGTGAACATCATCATTCGGATAACCGACGTTCTCATTGACGATTCCTTTCGTTAGGTTCTATCAAGACTTTACCATTCGTCGAGCAACTTGGCTGCTAAAATTGTATTTGAAGAACATGCTCCGTGACCAAAGTACCCCACGTCCGCGAGAAGCGGGCCTATTTGAGCAGAGCGTCGAGCGTCGGCTGCATCGCGTCGGCCCAGACCTGATAACCCTGCGGGCTCGGGTGGATGGCGTCGCCCATGAGTTCATTACGTATCGAGCCGTCTTCGGCTAGGAACTGTTTCCAGATCTCCAAGTAGAATGTCTTCTGTCCGTCATGGAGCTTGGCCAGTTCGGCGTTGACCGCCGCCATTTTCGCACGGCGCGGACTGGGCTTGCCATCGGCGCCAGTCAGGGCGGCATCACGCGGGAAGACACCCAGTAAGATCAGCTTGGTCTGCGGGAGCTTCTCGTGGATTCGCTTGGCGATGGCGCTGATGCCGGCGGCGATGTTGGGCGCGGTGTCACCGGCGTTGTTGGTGCCGATCAACAGGATGACGACTTTGGGCGAGATACCGTCGAGCTCGCCATTCTCAATCCGCCAGAGTACATGTTCGGTCTTGTCGCTGCTGATGCCGAAGTTGGCGGCATCGAGCTTGGTATAGCGGTTGGTCCAGACCGCATGTCCCGCACCGTTCCAACCGGCCGTGATGGAGTCGCCGATGAACAACACGCCGATGGGCTGGGCTTTGCGCTTGAGAAACGTCTCATGATAATTCCGGAACGAGCCGGTGACTTTGCCGAAGTTGGTATTCGGCGAGCCGTCCTTGTTAAGGCGCTGATAATCGATCTCCTTCGGAAACGGCTTATCCGGCGGAGCGTTGCGCGCGGCTTCGGTAAACGCAATCTGCTCGGGCGTTTTCGGAGGCGCCACGGGCGCGGGCGGTTTCGCAGCCGGAGCATTCGTCTGCGCCGGGCTAACTGGCGCGGTGACAGCGAGCATCAAAGCGGCGAGGACTACCATGCGTAAGTTCTTTTTGTGGGTCAACCTGTGCAAGAGATTAGTCATGCGATCAGTTATACCCACGTGGGGCACGTGGCGCAAGCTGGCTGGCACCGAGCATCTCCTGAAAAAAATGAACCTGTCGTATTAAACGGCGGACCGGCGAATATTGAACGTACGTTCTGCTGAAATTGCTTGTATCGCTACAGCTGAATTGCTGCGACACTGTGTTGGTAGTTTTCGATTATGAATATTTCATCCGCCATTTTTGACCGCAGCGCCTTGGATCTGGATTCGTGTCCGGACGAGTCGCTCCCGGAATTCGCTTTCATCGGCCGGTCGAATGTCGGCAAGTCTTCCTTGCTGAATTTTCTATCCGGCAAGCGTGATCTGGCCCTTGTCTCACGCACGCCGGGGCTGACCAAGCTGATCAGCTTTTACACGATAAATGGGAGCTGGCGGCTGGTGGACTTACCGGGTTACGGCTATGCCCAGGCAGCGCGGCATGCCCAGGTCCGGTTCAACGAGGCAGTGACCAATTACCTTCAGCACCGCGCGAACCTGCACTACGTCTTCGCGCTCATCGACTCCACTTTGCCGCCGCAACCGATCGATGTGGAGTTCGTCGAATGGCTGGCCAGCACCGGGATCCCGTTCGCCCTCGTGTTCACCAAGATCGACAAGGTCGCGGCCGCCAAGGTGCAGGCGAACATGGCTGCGTTCAAGGCGCACCTTTCCGAAAGCTGTGGACTAGCGCCGGCCGTTCTCGCTTGTTCGGCGACGGGCCGGTTAGGCCGTGCCGAGTTGCTCGCAGTGATCAAAGAAGCCATCGCTTTGGATTAGCCATCCATTTTGAGTACGCGTGGCACGTGGCGCAAGCTGGACGGCACTGAGTAACTCCTGTAAAAAGACGAACCAAATCCGACGAGCGAGGGCAATCCCCATCTCCCAAAGTGTCGGGTCTGACCGGTAATTCCGTTAGTCGTCGTCCTCGTGCCGCTCGTGGTCACCGCGCTTCCCGGTCCTCCCGGTCTTTCCGCTCTTGGACGGCGACACTGACTTGTCCGATGACCCGGTAACCGCTGGGAGTTCGGCTTTGCCAGCGCGGACGGCTGTCAGATATTGCACCATCAACTTGATTTCATCGTCGGTGAGCTCGGCCTTATTCTTGAAATGACCGGTCATCTCGGCAGGCGATTCCTCTTTCACGAGTCTGGCCGTCAATGGTTTCTTGTCCGCGTGACAAAGATTGCAGCGATCGGTGACAATGGCTTGCGCGGCTTTGACCCGTTCAGCGGTGAGACTGCCGGCCGGTGGTGTAGTTGGTGTAGCCGCCACTCCTCCCAGAGCGACCATCACAATGACGCTGCGAAGTAATTGCTGGTTCATGCCCACATTGTACCCCATCTAAATCCGCCGGCAAGTCAGACCGCCCCGGACATAACCTTTTGCGGCTTGGATAAAACCTTTTCCATCACGGACAAGGTTTAGTTTGTCACAGACAAAGGTTTATCCGTCATGGACAAGG
>JBAXAT010000320.1:0-2980 GCA_037142335.1 Verrucomicrobiota bacterium
CCTGCCAATAATCTTCAAGAAAGGCAGTTATCTAATCGACTGGGGAATCGCACGCAATCCCAACTGTCCGCCTGGAATTTTACACGAACTAGCACTCCGGGACAGTGAATACACACGGGCAGCTGTGGCGCAAAATAAAGCCACCCGGCTGGATGATCTGGAGCGGCTAGTCAAGGATCCTGTTTGGCACGTCCGCGATGGGGTTTCAATGAACCCCAATTGTCCTCTGTCTCTTAAGGATCGCTTGCGCAACGACCCTGACGAGCGGGTCAGGCGCCGATTCCACTTGAGATAGACATGTAAATAGGGAATAAAAACACTATGATTAAGAAAACCGAACGTTACGATGTCGTGGTATGCGGTGGCGGGCTGGCCGGGTTTTGCGCGGCCGTAGCCGCGGCCCGGCACGGAGCCAAGACCTGCTTGGTGCAAGACCGACCCGTATTCGGCGGCAACACGTCGAGTGAAATCCGCGTCCCGGTGCATGGGGCTTGTTGCCATCATGCATATGCACGTGAGACCGGGATCATTTCAGAGTTTCTGATCGAGGAACGGGCGCGCAACCACGACCAAGTCATCGAAAATGGCGGCGTGAATAGCGTGTCGGACATGGTGCTGTACGACATCGCCATGCAGACGCCAAACCTGACGTTCAAACTGAACACAAGCGTCTATGCCGTTCGCCTCGCCGGTGGCCTCGTCCGCACGGAAACGCCGTTGGCCACGGTGACGAAAGCCGGTTACTTCCACCGGCCAAGCGTTCCCGGCCCGCGGCGCATTGAGGCCGTGTTGGCGTGTGTGGCCAATGCTGAGACTGAGTTAACTCTCGAAGCCGAATTGTTCCTCGATTGCACCGGCGATGCCGTCATAGCCGATTTGGCCGGGTGTGAGTGGCGGATGGGCAGCGAAGGGTTCGACGAATTTCAAGAAGTCCACGCCTTCCCGAACGGCAGCACCGATACGATGGGCAACTCGATCCACATCCACGCCCGTGACATGGGCCATCCCTGCCCGTTCACCGCGCCCACTTGGGCGGTGAAGTACGATGATGCCCGGTTCTTCTACGAACAAGGCCGTCCGCCCGGCGAACCGCGCGGCGGTTACTGGTGGATCGAGATCGGCGTACCGTGGCACACAATTCACGACAATGAAACCATCCGCCACGAACTAACCCGGCACGCTCTTGGTGTCTGGGATTGGATGAAGAACCGCGACGAAAAGCTCAAGGCCAAGAACATCGGCAATTACGCGCTCGACTGGATCGGCCAGGTTCCCGGTAAACGCGAGAGCCGCCGCGTCGTGGGCCGGTATTTCATGACCGAGAACGATGTCCAGCGGTGCACCGTGTTCCCTGACGAGATTGCATTCGGCGGCTGGTTTGTGGACCTCCACACGCCCGGCGGGCTGCTCGCCGCGACCAGCGAACCCGCCAGCGCCGAGGGTTATAAGCCGGACAGCGAGTACATTGCCAAGAGCAACGTCGGCCCCTACGGCATCCCGTTCCGCTGTCTGCTGGCCAAGGAAGTGGATAACCTCCTGGTTGCCGGCCGCAACATCAGCGTTACCCATGCCGCCCTCGGCACCGTTCGCACCATGGGCACGACCGCCTTGATGGGCCAAGCTGCCGGTACCGCCTGCGCTTTAGCGCTTCGCGATAAAGTCACTATCACTGACGTATCCTTGCCGTCCGTCCAGCAGGCCTTACTCCGCGCCGACTGTTTCCTCCCAAATAACCGCAACGCCGACCCGACAGATCTCGCTCAATCCGCCACCGCAACTGCCAGCAGTGAATCCGTTCTCAGCGAGACCGGTGTTGACTCTACGCCGCACCCTCTCACCCACCGGCGCGGCCAGTTTATTGCCGTCAACGGACCGCTCCGGCGCATTGCCGTCTGCCTCAGCGCCAGCAAGCCGCAGGAAGTCCGCGCGTGGCTCCAAGCGGCTGAACACATTTGGGATTACCGGGTCGAGACCGGCAAACTCCTCGCCGAAACGACACTCCGTATCCCGGCCGGCGCACAGCAATGGCTCACTTGGGACGTCAATGTTACCGGCAAAGGCTATCTCCGGCTCGACCTCGACAAGAACCCGGAAGTCATCTGGCACGCCGCGCCAAAAATCCTGCCGGGCCACGTTTCCACGTTCGCGTTGTCAGCCACAAAGATGCGCCGGTATCGCAACGCCGAGACGCTAGCGTTCCGCGTCGAACCACCGCAGGCCTGTTTTGCTGCCGGTAACGTTTTGAGCGGCGTCACTCGCCCACACCGCTCGACTAATCTCTGGCGCAGCGCTTCGCTACCGGCTTGGCTGGAGTTAGCATGGGACAAACCGCAGACAATCAGTTCCGTCGAACTAACCTTTGCCGGTAATCTCGTCAGCGAGTTTCACTGCTATCCGCCGTTGTATCGTGATCCACAGTGTGTGCGAGATTACTCCCTTGAGGCGTGGAAAGACGGCGCATGGATGGCGGTATTGAACATTACCAGTAACTACCATCGGCACCGGCGGCATCCGCTGGCTAAGCCGGTCAGTACCGACAAGTTGCGCGTCGTGGTTCATGCCACGAACGGCGACCCGGTCGCCGCCATCTACGAAGTCCGCTGCTATTAAGTAGTATAAAACTACTTTTGATTGACGAATCGTGCCTGCCGATTCGTCAATTTGTGGGCGGCCAAGGCGTTGGCGTTGGTAATACTTTGTCCTCAGCCGCACATTTTTCTAGCGATGTGGGCAGACGATTGCAAATGGAGGCGCGAAGACATTCCAACATTGTCCCCTGTCTGTAACTCCATACTGATGTTGACCGGTTGGATTTAAACCAAAGCTTTGCTTTTCCAGCAAAAACATCATAGACAGCTTGGACAACACCGGCATGAAATGCTGCTGGTCCGGGATACGCGGTATTTCGATAAACGTCTTCCTCAGTGACCTGCCCCCATAGTTGATACCACACCCTATGCGACTTTTTCTTGGATTTCAA
>JBAXAT010000321.1:0-2970 GCA_037142335.1 Verrucomicrobiota bacterium
CCATTGCCGACAACGCCAGCCTGCCGCCGGTACCACAAGGCCGGGGCTTCCGCAAAACCGCCTGGCTCGCCAACTTTGCCGTCACGCTCACAACCGGCGGTGTCTGTGCGCTCTTTCCACAACTGGCAACCAACCTCGGCATCCGGGCCGACATCCACGGCGCCATGCTGGCATTGTTCCGGGCCGGTTCACTGGTCGCGTTCTTTGTGCTCGCGAACTTAACATTCTGGCGAACCCGGTTATGGCCGTTGTGGGTCGCGCAAGCTGTTGCCGTGATCGCGCTCGCCGGTATTGGCATCGGCCACACCGCTTGGGCTTTCACGGTGGCCTTTGTCGTGGCCGGCTTTGTCGCCGGTTACACCTATCAAGCCAGCATCTTTTTCACGCTCGAAGAAATGACCGACAAAGGCAAAGGCAGCGGCTTCCATGAGGCTGTGCTGGGCTTGGGGATTTTTCTCGGCTCATTGCTGGCCGGTTGGGTCGGCGAACACTTCTCAATCCGGTCCCCATATTATTTCTGCGCTGGCGTGCTCTTGGTGCTGATCATCGCGCAAATGGTCTTGGTTTTCTTCCGCCGCCGGGATTCACGCCGTCCCAACCATTGTAAATAATTGCGCCGATGGCGTCAGCGGTCATCGGATTAGCCAAGAGGCGTAGTCATGGTCGGGATGCCCCTCGGCTGCCGCGCACGCAGTTGGTTGGGTTTGAATGCCCCTGAACCGACCAATGGAATAAGTTTTTTGGACGACGGAATTAACTAATTCCATGACAGAATTAACCTTATTGGTGACGGAATTAACTTTATTTGTCACACAATTAACTAATTACGTGACAGAATTAACTAATTGCATGACGCAATGACCTTGTTCCCTGAAGGAATGACCTTGATTTGTCGGCAAAAAAGGCCGATTTGGGCGAAAATGAAGCCAAGGAAGGCCATCACGGGTCGAATCGTGGGATATGCGGCGAGATTCATCGACAAGCTCGGAATGACAATGGGGCGAGGAGGACGGAAGAGACCGGTTCGGCACGCTCAGGGTGACACAGTGTAGCAGCCGGTACGGCGTAGGCTTTTAAGCTGGTCAGCCTAGCCGCAGATTATCAATCAGCCGGGTTTGGCCGAGGTAGGCGGCGATGAGGAGGATGTTACCGGGTTGCAGGACTTTGACCGGCTCCAAGGTCTCAGCATCGGCGATCTCGGCGTAGTCGAGGCGGAAAGCGGGCAGAGTTCCCAATAGGCGTTGGATCGTGGCTTGCAAGTAGTCGGGGTTGCGTTCACCGGCTTGGAACAAGTCTCGCGCTGTGGTGAGCGATTTCCAGATGGCGGCGGCCTGCGCGCGTTCGGCGGGGGTGAGATACCGGTTGCGACTGCTCAGGGCCAAGCCGTCCGCTTCGCGCACAATCGGCGCGGGGACGATTTCAATCGGATAGCGCAGATCGCGCACCATCCGCTGGATGACTTTGAGTTGCTGGTAATCTTTCTGGCCAAACACGGCGTAATCCGGGCGGACGATGTTGAACAGTTTCGCGACGACAGTGCAGACACCGCGAAAATGTCCGGGCCGGCGTTCCCCTTCCAGCCGGCGCGCCACTTGCACTTCATCCACCCAAGTGGAAACGGCCGCAACGCCGCCGGCACTCGCCCCGCTCGGAGCGGGGTACATCTCGGCATCGGTCGGCGCGAACACAATCGCGGCCCCGGCCTGTTCGCAAATTGTGCAATCGGCCTCCAGTGTGCGCGGGTATTTGGTGAAATCCTCTTGCGGCCCGAACTGGGTCGGGTTGACGTAAATGCTGACGACTACCGTGCCGGGCGTTTGGCGCATCAAGGAGGCATGGCCGGCATGCAACGCGCCCATGGTCGGCACCAGCACAATCGGCTGGCCGGCCTGCTTCGGCGCCGCGACTGTCGCATTCATCTCACTGACCGTCTGAATTACTTTCATCAAGGCCTGACATTACCACCCTGCCGCCAGCCGTCACGAAAATATCACCGGGCGGTGCATTGACTTGCGGTGAAATTCGTGGCTATATCGCGCTTCCATGAGCGAGTCATATATTCAAAATCTTTTTGCCGAGCGCATTGGCGGCCGCAGCTACGGCAAGAGCACGCAGATTTATAAATTCGAAAAGATCAAACGCGCCAAACGCGCCGCGACTGCCGCGCATCCCGGCACGGAGATCATTGACCTCGGGGTTGGTGAGCCGGACGAGATGGCGGTGCCGTTGAGCATCCGGGCGTTGTGCGAGGAAGTCCACAAGCCGGAGAATCGCGGTTACGCCGACAACGGGTGCGCGGAGTTCAAGCGGGCGGCGGCGAATTGGATGGCGAAAGTTTGCGGGGTGACCGGTCTCGACCCGGAGACGGAAGTGCTCCACAGCCTCGGCAGCAAGGCGGCGTTGGCCATCTTGCCAGCGGCCTTGATTAATCCCGGCGATGTCGTGTTGATGACGGTGCCGGGGTACCCGGTCTTCGGGACGCACGCAAAATGGTACGGCGGCGTCGTGCATAATTTGCCGTTGACGGAAGAGAATCATTTCCTGCCCGACCTTGCCTCCATTCCGAAAGATGTGCTCAAGCGCGCCAAGGCATTGGTATTAAATTACCCAAACAACCCGACCGGCGCGAGCGCGACGCGGGAGTTCTTTACCAGCGCCGTGGAGTTCGCCCGGCAACACAAGCTGGTCATCGTCTCGGACGCGGCGTATGCGGCCTTGGTGTTTGACGGCCAGCCGCTTTCGATTCTGAGCATTCCCGGCGCGAAAGACGTGGCGGTGGAATTGCATTCGATGAGCAAGATGTACAATATGACCGGCTGGCGGCTCGGCTTTGTCACCGGCAATCCCCTGCTCGTCAAAGCCTACGGCGACGTGAAAGACAACACCGACAGCGGCCAGTTTCTCGCAATCCAAAAAGCCTGCGCGGCATCGTTGGAGCATCCGGATATTACCCAGAAGATTGCGGCGAAG
>JBAXAT010000322.1:0-2955 GCA_037142335.1 Verrucomicrobiota bacterium
ATCACTGCCGTCGCCACGCCACCGGCATCTTCGGCGCGAATCAAAAAACCGGTCTCATCATCCCGGCAAACTTCCCGCGCCCCATCCACATCAAACGCCACCACCGGCTTGCCGGCCGCCTGCGCCTGCGGCAACGTGCGCGGCAAACCTTCGCGCAACGACAAATGCACCAGCACATCCATCTGCGCCACGTAACCTGGAATTTCGTCCGGCCGCACCAGTCCGGTAAAAATAAACCGGTCTCGCAATCCCAACCGTTCCGCTAAGCGTTCGTAACGCTGCCGGCAAATTCCATCGCCAACTAGGAGAAACTTCACATTCGGCACCGCCGCCACGATGCGCGGCGCGGCCTCGAACAAGTATTCATACCCTTTCAATCGAAACATCCGCGCAATTTTTCCAACGACAAAATCTGGTTTGGATTCAATACGCAGGAATGGCTCTAAATTCATACCACTGTGAATCGTCGCATACTTACCAGTGATTCCGGCGGCTTGGTATTGCTCTGTCATTGCGTCAGCGACGGAAACAAACTGCGTTGTCCACTCGCCGGCCAGTTGTTCCGCCCAGCGAAACAACCAGTTCCCAATCGGATTTTGGTACTGGTAAAATGACGGCCCGTGAATCGTGTGGACTACCACCGGCACATTCGCCAGCCGGGCGGCGAGTCGCCCGATGAATCCGGCCTTGCCGGAATGAGTGTGGACAATGTCGTATTTCTTTCCCGTGAAAAGTTTTTTCAATGCCAGACACGCCAACACGTCGTGCAGCGTATTCGGCGCGCGGCGGAGTTCGTCCAACACAATCAGCGGAACACCGGCAGCGCGAACTTGCTCGTGGAGCGAGCCTTCCGGCCCGGTCTGCGGCCCGGTCATCAACTCGCAATCATAACCGAGCTTTCGCAAGCCGGTGCAGGTGGCGACAGTATTTTCCTGCGCCCCACCGACAATCAACCGCGTGATCACGTGGCAAATTTTCATCGCGTCCATTCAAACACCGCGCCGCGTTCAGTGCGATAAATTTCGTGACCGAGATGTGCCTGTACCATTTCCAAATCCAATCCACGCGGATAACTATAATGGTCGTGCAGCCGGTTTAGCTCGGAAGAATTCCAGTACACATGCGTCAGTCCGTTTGTCGCGTCCGCCGGGAATTGATCAAATGCCGTCGCCCAAACTACTGCGTGCCGGGATAACGCAATCCGCGCTTCGCCGACGTAAAGAATTTTTGCCGTAGCCGGTAAGTTTTCATTCATCCAAACCACCGGCGCAAAAACATTTCCCGGTATCTGCTCCAGCGCCAGCGTAACCAACGCCATCCGCGTCAATCCGACAACCAGCACCATCAACACCACACGCCGGCACCAGCGTCCGGCAGATTCGAGTGCGTACGCTCCGAGCATCGCTGCCAATGGCAATGTCGGAAACAAAAACCGCCACGGCCGGAACGTCAATGCCCACCAACCGATGTACGCCAAGAGAAATAATCCGACGACTTGGTGCAACCGGCGGTTGCCGCGAACCAACAAACACAACGGCACGGTTATCAACAGCACCGGCGCCGCTCCATTCTCCGCAAACGAATAATGCCACGCCCGCTCAAATAATTCGCGCCAGCCGGTCCAATCAAACCTCGCATAATGCTTTTGTGCAAACACTGCCGCCTGTGTTGCATTCCAATGTTCGCTCAATGACCAGAGCGGGTAAATTGGATTCCCGGCGAGAAGCCAATTTTTGCAGAACCAGGGTAGGACACAAACCAATGACAAAAACCAAAAGACAATTACCGACCGGCGGCTGGTGAGAAGGAAAATCACTGCCGGTAAGAAGACAACTGCGATGGCTGGCCATTTAGTGGCGATGGCGGCACCGGCCATCAAGCCGGCGAGTCGAATCCAGTGGTCACCTTCGCACGACAGTAACACGCCGCCGAATGCGAGCGTCGCAAAAAATGTCGTCGCTAAATCCACGCGAGCGGTTTGGCTCAAGTCTTGAACGAACGGCACGCAGTAAAACAGCGCCGCTGCCAGCACGCCGACACGCCGCGACCAAAGTTTACCGACAACGGCAAAGATTGCCGCCGCGCTCAGCAGGCCGAAACTGAAATGCAAAAGTTTGGCGGCGATACCGGAGCGCATCACGAGCGCCAGCAGATAAAGCATCTCAGTGAGTTGCGGCAAATTGGAGTAAAAGTTGTGCGGCAGGAAAATAATCTGACCGGCTTTGATGTATTCGCTTGGCGCGCCGAGGTGGTATTCGAGTTCATCATACTCGAATGGCGGCGTGAGAGCACCGGCCAGACACAGTATCGCCGCTACTGCGACGAGCATTAACCAACCATTGATTTGTGGCCGGTGGAGATTATAAAAATAGGCGCGCGGCGCCGGTAAGAGCCATGCGCCCGCAAGAATAAAAATCCAGACAGTTTTCGCTACTGAGAATACGCCAATGATTAGAATACCGGTGGCCATCAGCCACAAGCCAACGCCGAGCGAAAACAAGCCGGTAAGCAGAGTCCGTTCGCTGACAAGTCGGTCAATCAGCACGCTACCAGCAGCAAAAGCAGTGGCGAGAACGGCGATACACCAGCCGGTATCAAGGCTGCGCGCTTGCCAGAATTCAACGAAATGCGGACCGGGGCGAAAGTCTGGCAAATTCTGGCAAAGCCAAATTGGCTGAAGCCACGCGTCATACCGGAAAAGAAAAATGATCGCGAGTGCAGTGGCCCAACCGCCGGCCAGCCATCGCGTCATAATCGGCGAGAATCGGAGTTTGTCGTCTGCGCCTTGGGTCATGCGTTGTGATTCTAACCTGAGAATCTAAAACGGCAAGCGGTGAGTCTGCGCTTGCCGGGTAGAAAAATCTCCTTACAATCGCACGCCAATGAGCAACCGGGCTGTATTTTTGGATCGCGATGGCGTGCTGATGGCCGACACTAATTATGTTGGCCACGTGG
>JBAXAT010000323.1:0-2955 GCA_037142335.1 Verrucomicrobiota bacterium
GCACCTACGCAGCTAGATCGGCCTAGGCTCCACGTGCTGAGATTGCGTTTCCTCGTCAACAGCGTGTTCCACACTGCCCCGCGCCTTCCGCCCATATCGACCAACTGTGCATGCCGCTTGTATCTTCAACCCCTATTTGTTATAAGTCACATTCCGACTTAAAAACTCACACGCAAGCCGAATAACGACCTGAGATTTACGCAGTGGATCGCACCTTCTAAAAGAACGCCGCCAATGACACATTATAGAAACGCCGCCGTGACACTGTCGATTGACT
Source organism: Verrucomicrobiota bacterium (assembly GCA_037142335.1). GTDB lineage: Bacteria > Verrucomicrobiota > Verrucomicrobiia > Palsa-1439 > Palsa-1439 > CAINDI01. Next base: position 278 of record JBAXAT010000323.1, read on the forward strand.
CCCAGTAATGCTCTTACCGGTTCGCCACCACCGCCACAATGTCAATGATTACAATAACAGTAGCGCGAACGAAACTCTTGGCGGGGGTGTCAACTGAACCGCGCTGACAACAAAGCGATTACGACCCGGCAGTGGTTTGGGTTTCTAACTTTTGGCATTTTGGTCGCATTGATTACCGGTGGTTTCGCAGTCTATTTCACGAAACCGGTGGTGAATGCGGCGGCGCAACGGGAGTTCAACTTCGACTGCCAAGAAATTCAGGACAAGACCATCGTTCGGATGCGCGCTCACGAGCAGATTCTCCGCAGCGGCGCGGCTTTTTACTCCAACGCGAAGGATGTGAACCGGCAGGAATGGCGGCAGTTCGCGACCCGCCAGAGATTTGAGCAGCAGTTACCGGGTATTCAAGGATTGGGGTTTACGTTACTTGTCCCACGCGGGAAGTTGGCGCAACATATTCAGGAGATTCGCGCCGAAGGCTTTCCAAGCTACCAAGTGCGCCCGGAGGACAGCCGGGAGATTTACAGCTCCATCATCTACCTAGAGCCATTTACAAACCGGAATCTTCGCGCGTTTGGCTACGATATGTTGACCGAACCGATCCGTCGCACCGCGATGGAACGGGCGCGCGACCAAGATGCCGCCGCGCTCTCCGGCAAGGTGACGCTGGTACAAGAGACTGACGAAGATGTGCAAGCCGGCACCTTGATGTATTTACCGGTATACCGCCAGGGAATGCCGATTGAAACGGTGGACCAACGCCGGGTCGCGATTTTGGGTTGGGTTTACAGTCCGTACCGGATGCGAGATTTGATGCAGGGCATCTTGGGTGGCTGGGGGGGTACGAGTGACCGCCAAATCCATCTGGAAGTCTACGATGGTGAAACCATTACACCAGAAACCTTGCTTTATGACAGCCAGTCTACCGAACACCAATTACCGGCGACCGCCGCACACTTGACCGGTCACAGTCGCATTGTTTCGGCGGGACGCCAATGGACGCTGAAATTCACAAAAAACATCACCCCGGCCTCCAGACTGGATTTCATCAAACTCTGGCTGAAATTCTTTGGCGGCACAAGCGCCGGCTTGTTGTTGGGTTGGGTTATTTTCAATTTAATCAAGACGCGCCTCAAAGCCCGACAACTGGCGAACCGGTTGAATACCGAGCTTCGAGAGAGCGAAGCGCGCTTGTCAGCGATGTTGAAAGCGACGGCGGATGGTTTTCTTCTGGTCGATTCACAAGGGAAGATTCTCCTAGCCAATCCGCAGTTCGCGAAGTTGTGGCGCATCCCGGACGAGTTAATCCGGGCTGGTCGTGATGAGTTAGTACTCCAGTACGGTACCGGTCAGTTAGCCAATCCGGAGGAATTCCTTCAGGATGTGCAACGTTTGTACGCCTCCGAAATCGAACAATTTCATACGCTGCAATTCAAGGATGGCCGGGTCTTCGAGCGTTACACCAACATCGTCAAGATTGACGGGCGGCAGATCGGGCGGCTCTGGTCGTTTCGCGACATCACCGCGCAAAAACAGGCAGAAATCGAATTGCAACGGACGACCCATCAGACGGAATTGCTGTTGGACTCTGTGGGCGAAGGCGTTTACGGCTTGGACACTGTCGGAAACACCACCTTCGCCAATCCGGTCGCCGCCAAACTCCTCGGATATACGGCGGCAGAGCTTCTTAAAAAGCCGCAACACCACCTCATTCATCATCATCACGCCGATGGCACGCTCTATCAGGTTGAGGAATGCCCCATCTACGCTGCCATCAAGGACGGCAACGTGCGCAGCGTGGATAATGAAGTCTTCTGGCGCAAAGACGGAACCAGTTTCCCGGTGGATTACACCAGCACGCCGGTGCGCAACGATACCGGACAGATTACCGGCGCCGTGGTGGTCTTCCGTGACAACACGGCACGCAAACTGGCCAACGAAAAAATCAAAGCTTCATTGCACGAAAAGGAAGTATTACTTAAAGAAGTGCATCACCGGGTAAAAAACAATCTACAAATTGTCACCAGCCTGCTTAATCTACAGATGCGACAGACGACCAATCCCACGGTCGCGGTCGCCTTGACTGACACCAAGGAACGAATTCTCTCGATGGCGCTGCTGCACGAAAGTTTATATCTGGGTGGGAACCTGTCGGAAATTGATTTTGCCGCATACGTGAAGAACTTGTGCACACATCTAGCCCGGTCCTATGGCGCCACCGAACGGCAGATTCAGCTGGTAACCGATGTGCCGGCGGTGACGCTGAATTTGGAGTCGGCGATTCCGTGCGGCTTGCTGATTACTGAATTGGTGACGAATGCGTTGAAGCACGCGTTCCCGGCGGGGCGCGCCGGGAAAATTTTCGTGGCGATACAACCCGCGGATGCCGGGCGGTTGATGCTGTCCGTGACTGACGATGGAGTAGGTTTTACGACGGAAACCGCGCCGGCACAGTTGGAGTCGCTGGGAATGCAATTGGTGCACACGTTGGCCGGGCAACTCGGTGGAGTGATTGAGCACGAATCTGGTGGTGGAACCGTCTTCCGTCTGATATTTGGCAGTCAAGCGGAGGCGCATGAATAAACGGCGTATTTTAATTGTTGAAGACGAATCCATTGTCGCAATGGACCTTCAGCAGCGGCTGGTCGCCAAACGCCACCGACTTGGTTTCGCCCAAA
>JBAXAT010000324.1:0-2950 GCA_037142335.1 Verrucomicrobiota bacterium
ATGCTTGACGAGGACGGCGTTAATTTCGTCCTGAGTCAACGTGTGGTGGCTGGCCTGTTTGCCTGCGTAAATGATTTCGGCATCAGCGCGGGCATGCCGGAGTAAAGTTGGATTGGACAGATAATCGTAGACGACGACGTCCGCGCGTTCGAGGCATTCGACACCGCGGACCGTGATTAAGCCGGGGTCGCCGGGCCCCGCACCCACTAAATACACTTTGCCGTTTTTTTGCGTCATGTTTTGTTCTCGATGAAATCTACTAACGTGAGCCACCCGGGCGCGCCACAATCGGCGGCTCGCTCACCAGCACACACCGAAATCCGTAGCGGTCATAGCGATAGCCGGGCTGATCGTAGTACCGATACGACGACAGCATGTCGCCGGGATCACTATCGTGCCACGATGCGCCACGCATGACGCGCCATGGAGAACCCGGCGCATACAAATCTTCGCACCATTGCCAGACGTTACCCGTGATGTCGAATAAACCGTGCCGGTTCGCCGCGAAGCTGCCGACTGGTGAGGTCCAGACGAAACCATCATTGTAGCCCGTAATCACCAACCAGTTCGCTGGCACGATGCGCTTGAATTCCTCGCCCGCATAGTTACCGGCACCCGGTGGTGGCGGCCATTGCGTGCCCCACGGATAAACGTCCTTAAGCTGACTGTCCTTGCTTTTTGGCGTGCCGCCGGTTTCATTCGTCAGGCCCACGGCGGCACTCCATTCCTCGTCAGTTGGCAACCGGTAAAACTGTCGCCGGCCAATCTGCCCGTTGGCTTGTTCAGTTTTTGTCAGCCAGTTGCAGAAGGCTTTCGCATCTTCCCAACTCACCCCGCACACCGGGTGCGTGGGGCCTTGCTTGAAGCCCGGTGCCTGCCAGGTGTCGCCGCGTTGCTTCCATTCACCAGCTTGAAACGAGTACATCGCCTGCGTCGCGTTGTAACCACTCGCATTCACGAAGGCTTCAAAATCCTGAACGCGCGTGTCCCAAATGCTAAACAGCACCGGGGTCCCCGGCACCGGCACGAATTTCATTCCCAACGAATTTTCCCACGGCGCAGCTTTGGTCGCGACAATGGCGGTGAGATCAAATAGTGCGACCACCGTGGCGACTTGATCAGCACTGATCTCCACCGAATAATCGCTGATTTTGCCGTTGGCTTCCACGCGCACATGGTGTTTGCCGATGGCTAATTTCTCCCACCTTAGTACGCGCCGTGGCTCAATCGGAACCGGCTTTTCATCATCCACAGTCACTTGCGCGGCCTGCGGTGATTTTACCTCCAAACTTCCGACTAACGGCAGAACCACCGGCGCGACATTGGTCGGCACGGCGCTGGTCCGCACCGGCGCGTTGGTAATGGTCGCCGGGGCGTTCGCGATTGCGACCGGCAATTCCGGTATTGCGGCTGGCTGACTGTTACCCCACAGCAGAAACCCGGCGGCCACCAAGACCACCGCCAACCCCGTCAAACTGCCGGCAACCACCAGTGTCTTCCGGCGCCGGCGGCGCGCCGACCGCGGCTGGTTGTTAAGCGGCTGGTTATTAACCAGCGTAAATGGAATCGCCACTGCGGGCGCACTTTTCACTGGCGGGCGATAGCCGGGTCGCAGTTGTTGCTGGGCAAGCGTCAAATCCTGCAGCAGTACTTCGTAATTTGAATAACGCGCGGACGGTTTCTTCGCCAGCATTTTTTCCAAGATGGCCACGACCGAGTCCGGACAGTCCGGCCACTGCTGGCGAATGTCCGGCGGCGGATCAGTGATTTGCCGAACCATCACAGCGAACGGAGTGCCTTGGGTGTACGGTGCGTTACCGGTCAACATATGGTACAGCGTACAGCCAAGACTGTAGATGTCGGACCGGATATCCACATTCGCATCGCCATACAATTGCTCCGGACTGATATAATCCGGTGAGCCAATTGGTAATCCGGGAACCGTGAGCGTGGTGTCCGTCAGGCCACTGTTCATCAACTTGACCAAGCCAAAGTCGCCGAGTTTTACCGTGCCATCTGTGGCAATGAAAATATTATCCGGCTTCACATCGCGATGAATTAATTGCGCCTTTTGCCAGGCATAATTCAAGGCTTGGGCAACGGCCACGCCAATGCCCAGCGCCGCCACCGCCGGCAACCGACCGACGCGTTTAATCTGCTTGGCCAGTGATTCGCCGGCGATAAATTCCATCGCAATGTAATGCGTGCCCTCGTACTCACCGGTGTGAAAGACTTGGACGATACCGGAATGAACGCACTTGGCCGCCGCAATCGCTTCGCGCTTAAACCGGCTGACCAGCGGCTGGACACTGGCTAATTCCGACCGGAGCGTCTTCAACGCGACCAACCGATCCAGCGCCGGTTCCCGCGCTTGATAGACCTTACCCATCCCGCCTTCACCGAGCTTGGCGATGATCACATAATCGGCAAATGTTTGTCCGCTTTGCAGTTCCGACATTCCAGTTCCTTAATTAGCAAAACCGAGTTTAGCAGCCGCCACCAACAAAGCAAGCCACTGTCCGGTGCCATCTGGCCGCCACCAAGCAGTTAAACTGGCCAAGATCAAAAAACCAACACCCTCAAAACCCTTGTAAACATTGGTCATTCTCAACCGCGCGAATCCATCTCCGTGGTTCACCGTTAAGCATCTTTCTTACTCAATAATTTCGACCGGCGATACACATCGATAGCCGAAAATGTTGCTTGACCATCAATCTAGTTATTAGTACAAATTTTTTGCGAATCTTATTTGGTAACAACTGTGACGATACAGTTAAGGACTATCATGAAATTTTATGCGAATTGCCTGACCGTTAAAGCGCGAATCTATACTTTCGCGATGGCCGCTATGCTCGTTGCTTTTGCGGGCCTGGTTCGCGCCCAAGACAACACCAGTGCCACCATCGATGGAACAAATTTCGATAACGGTGGCACTGTTTTTAACGTTGGC
>JBAXAT010000325.1:0-2945 GCA_037142335.1 Verrucomicrobiota bacterium
GTTGAGAATTCCGATGACGCCATTTACACAACAGGCGTTGAGATGCGACCCAGATATGCCAACACGGCATTTAAACTCATCTTCGGCTACCAAGCCAATGAATTGGCCGTGCTTGATCAGTACGAACGAATTCATCCTGCAGACGTGGCGATAGTGCGGAACGCATACATGTGGCTAGCTCAAGGCAAGGCGGTCCACGGAATGGAGTACCGATTTTGCCGTAAGGATGGAGAATGGATTGTACTTCAATGCAATGCCGGCATTTTGGCGCGTACCGGCAGTAATGAGACTAGTGAATTTCAGTTTGTCGTGCGCGACGTAAGTGAAACCCACCGTCGGCAACAGCAGCTGATTCGCCGCAACTCACAACTGACGGCATTAAGTACACTAGCTGCCGTTGCCAACTCGTCATTAAAGTTAGAAGATATTGCGCGCAACACGCTCCAAGTCGCACTTGAAAGCACCAGCATGGCGGCTGGCAGCATTCACCTGATTGAAGCCGACCGCAAACGTCTTAGGCTCTATGTGCATATCGACTTACCAGCGGAACTGGTCGAGACAATGCGCGAGTTGACTGTGGGTGATGGTTCGACTGGTAGTGTGGCAGAAACTGGCGAAGTTGCCGCGTTCACGGAAGGACCGATGAACAAGTTTGGCTATAAGATATTGGTTGTCGTGCCGGTCAAGACGCGCGGCGAAACGCTCGGCGTATTTAGCATGCTCAGCACCCAAGACTTACAATTCGGACCGGACGTGATTAAGATGTTAACTGCGATGGGGCACCAACTTGGCAGCGTGGTCGCCAATGTTCAACTTTACGAAGCCCAGCTGCGTGAAAATGAAAAGTTGACAGCATTGTTGGCCATCAGTGGCGGCGACACGCAAGCACTGGAACTTGATTCATTGCTCAACCGGATCATCCATCAGGCGGCTGGGTTGTTACACGCAGATGCGGCGTACATCATCCGGTATAGTGGTGAGCGAGCCAAAGTACTGGCGGCCACGACGCGCCTAAGTAGCTTAATTGGTGCTGAATTCCCGGCAAACGTTGGCTTAGCAGGCCAACTGGGAGCGTACCGGCACGGGCGGATTTTTTCCAAAAATGAAATTCGCGGAGCCGTCAGCAGTCCCGTATTACAACAAATTGACCCGCAGTCGGTTTTGTTGGTGCCATTGTTTGCGCGGGATGCCAGCCTCGGCACGCTGGGATTGGTTCGGGAAACCAGCTCTGCGACTGAATTTACATCTACTGATCTCGAATTGATGAGCGCATTTGCTGGTCGCGCCGCTGTCGCCATTGATACTGCGCAATTGGTTCACGAGTTATCTCAGAAAAACGAGCAATTGGAATTGTTGATTGAGGAAGCGCACCACCGGATCAAGAACAGCCTCCAAATGGTGTCCAGCTTGTTACAACTGGAGTCCATTGACAACCCGGCCATCGCCCCGGCCATTGCGCGCATCCAAGCAATTGCCAAGGTTCACAACCTCCTCAGTCGCGAGATGCCAGATAACGTAAACGGCGGCGCGCTGATTACCGCCATCCTTGACACAGTGAAGGCGTCATCTTCTACTAGTGCCGTGCAGATGGACCTTGATTTGCAAGAGATCTGGCTGACCCCGGACCAGGCAACCGCCTTATCGTTAATCACCAACGAACTGGCCTCCAACGCGCTAAAACACGGTAAGACGTCCAATGGTGCGCCGTTGCATTTGACCGTCCAATGCCGGCAGGACAATGGTATGATTTCGATTCGGATTAGCGACAACGGCGGCGGCTTGCCGGACGGTTTTGATTGGAAGCAATCCACCCGTCAAGGTATGAACATCATTCGCCAGCTAACTAACACTAATTTACGCGGCGAGATTACGCTAACCAACCGCGACCGCGGTCTATTCGCTGAATTAAAATTCCAAAACGCCGTTAACGTCGCAGCACTGCGAGCTTGACCGGTGCTCAAAAATAAGAGATATAACTTCTGCTTATGGATAAATTACGCATTGTAATCGCCGATGATGACGGCATGACATTGATGGTCTTGCGAAAAATTCTGACTAACATTGGTCATGAAGTTGTTGGCGAGGCCGGCGATGGCGAACAGGCTGTCGCTCTGGCGAAAGAGCGAACGCCAGACCTGTGCATTCTCGATATCCGCATGCCAAAAATGGAAGGCATCGCTGCTGCCAAAGAAATTCAAGCGGAGCGTCCGACTGCTATCATTATCCTCAGTGCCCACACCGAAACAGGTCTCGGCGTCGAAGCCGCATCCGTCGGTGCCCACGCCTTTCTCGTTAAGCCATTTACTGAAAACCAAATTAGACCAACCATCGAAATTGCAATGACCAACTTTGCGAAATCAAAGCAACTCGAAGGCCAGTTGCACAAGGCCACTGAAGCCGTCGAGCACCGCAAACTCGTTGAACGAGCCAAGGGAATTGTCATGCGCCAGTCCGGCATTGATGAAGAATCCGCCTACTTGCGCTTACAAAAAGCTGCTCGCGATGGTAATCGCAAGCTCGTTGACGTGGCGAAAGCTGTCATTTTAGCTGACCAAATGCTCCGCGACAGTTCTAATCCTAACACTCCGCCGCCGCCCGGTTACACCCGCAAACGGTAAGCGAACTGCGGATTGCTGCGCGAACGTCTTCGATCATGGAAAATGTCATCATTATTGGCTCCGGCTGCGCTGGTTGGACTGCTGCAATCTACACCGCACGTGCCAACCTTAACCCGTTACTCCTGACGGGTGGGCAACCAGGTGGATTACTCACTACTACCGGCGTGGTGGAAAATTTCCCGGGATTCCCAGACGGTATTGACGGCGTCGAGTTAATGATACGAATGCAAAAACAAGCCGAACGTTTCGGCACACGTGTCGAGTACGGCATCCAGATTACCAAAGTTGATTTCACGAGGCGGCCTTTCAAACTCTGGGCTGATGACC
>JBAXAT010000326.1:0-2941 GCA_037142335.1 Verrucomicrobiota bacterium
CGCGTCGCAATGGCGGACGTTGCGCAAGATCACGATCCCGCTGGTGATGGCGAACCTGGTGGCCGGCACAATCCTGACCTTCAGCTACGCGATGCTGGAGGTGAGCGACAGTTTGATTTTGGCGATGCGTGAGAAGTTCTACCCGGTCACGAAGACGATTTATGCATTGGTGGGACGCATCGAGCCGAACGCCGTCAGTGTGGCCAGCGCGCTCGGGGTGCTGGGGATGATCCTGCTGACGGTCAGCCTGTTGGTGGCGAGCAAGACGCTCGGTAAAAAGCTGGGCCAGTTATTCAGGGCAAGCTAACGCGCAACAGATGTGCGTTACCGGTTAACTCGTGATTACCAAGCGCTGCCGGCAACAAGACGAATTCGCCGGGGCGCAGTTGTTCAGTGAAGATACCGGCCTTGATTGTAATTTCTCCGGTAATGCCACCAAGAACCTGGAAGCTTTTGCCGTCGCAGCGGCCAGTGGCTTTGCTGGTAACGTCCAGTTGCTCAACCACGAAATCTGCACATTTAATCGGGAGTGTTGCCAAGGCTGGCTCAAAATCGTTGAAGTCAATTGAGGTGAGTGATTCGCGGATGTGGAGGGCGCGCGGCTTGCCGTCGTCATCCATGCGATCCCAATCGTAGACCCGGTAAGTGGTATCGGAATTTTGTTGGATCTCGGCAATGACCAACCCGGCACCAATGGCATGGAGTCGGCCCGATGGCACAAACATGGCGTCACCGGCGTAGACAGGAAATTGGTGGAAGCAGGCTTGAAAGGCCGGGCCACCTTGTTTGATGGCGGCTTCGAATTGTTGGCGAGTAACACCGCGGCGCAGGCCGGCAATCAAGGTGGCGTCGGGCGTGGCGTCAAGGATGTACCACATTTCGGTTTTAGGTTCGCCGCCGAGTTGTGCGGCGACGGTAGCCGGTGGGTGGACTTGGAGTGAAAGCCGGTCACGGGCGTCGAGTAGCTTGATGAGGAGTGGAAAGCGGTTGCTGCGGCAATTGGTGCCGAGTAACAGTGCGCCGTGTTGCTGGATTAATTGTTGGAGTGACTGGCAAGCGTCAGGACCGTTGGCGACGATGGATTGGGCGTCGGCGCGGTCGCTAATTTCCCAACTCTCACCGATGCGTTTACCGGCGGGGATGGCTTTACCATACCGGGCGAGGGCAGCTCCGCCCCAGAGGCGTTCGACAAGGATCGATTTGAACTTGTATGGGTAAAGCATGTTGCGCTTGCAGTTGTCGCGTGTTTCACCTAGAGTTCCGCGCTGAAGGAGGAATTGCAAGCTGAAACAATCGGAACATTCGCACATCCGTGAGATTTGGGCCGTGGTCTTAGTCGGCTTGTCGTTGCTGCTTCTGCTGAGCTTGGTTTCGTATAGCCCCAAGGACTGGCCTAACACAGTTAGTACCGTCAACCCGCCGGTTAGCAATTTTATCGGTCCAGTTGGTGCGTGGTTGGCGTATTGGGCGTTTCAAATACTTGGCGTCGCCGCCTATTTCCTCATGCTCGTGTTGGCGGTTATTGGCGTGTTGCTGCTACTGCAACATGAAGTGCCGTGGCGCGGAAAGTTTTGTGCGGGGTTGTTGTTGTTGTTGTCGGCGAGTTGTCTCTTGCACATTGCCGGGCTGCGCGGTGTGGTGACGGCATTGAGTTTACCGGACAGTGCGGGAGGCTATGTCGGATTGTTCGTTGGCGACGCTTCGCAACACACCGTTGGCAAGCCGGGCACATTTATTATTTTTTTCGTCTGCTACATCATCAGTCTGATTCTGTTGATTAACTTCCGGCCGAGCTATTGGGTGAAATTGGCAGTAACTAGCTGTCGGGATTTATGGGCCAGTCTGCGCGGTAAACCAAGGCGCGATGTGCTCCAGGAACTTTCCGAAAAAGAACGCGACATTCGCGTAAAGGAATACGACGTCGGACGCGAGGTAGCGCGGAAGGAAAAGGAAGCCAAGAAACTTGAAAGCGAAAACAAACCGGTCGTGCCGTTGCCGGAACCAAAGATTTCTGATTACACCGTGCCACGACCAGCTGAGCCGGTCAAAGAAAAGAAGCCAAAATACGAGCCGGTTGCCATTGTGCCGCCGGTAGCTCCGGTGGCGCCAGTTTCGCCAAAGCCCAAACGCGATAAGCCGGTCGAAGTTGAAAAGGGCGTGCTCAGTGGTGCAATGGCGGCTGACGGTGAGCAGTTTGTTTTGCCACCATTAGACTTGCTTGAGCAACCACCGGCGCCAGAGTCCCGCAATATCGTGGATGATCTTAAAGCCAGTGCGAAGATTTTAAAGGATACTGTTCGCGAATTTGATATCGATGTTGAGTCTGGTGACGTTACCAAGGGGCCAACGGTCACGCTGTTTGAATTGCATCCAGCGGCTGGTGTGCGTGTCGAGAAGATTTCGACATTGTCCAATAATATTGCAATGGCGATGCGCGCCGAAAAGGTCCGCATTCTGGCGCCGGTACCAGGTAAGGGTACGGTTGGTGTGGAGGTGCCGAATATCTCGCGCACGACTGTTTACCTACGCGATATGCTGGAGTCTCCGGAATGGCAAAACCATAAAGGTGGAATTCCGATTGCACTCGGACGCGATGTGAAGGGGCATCCAATTATCGGCGACTTGGCGCAAATGCCGCATTTGTTGATTGCCGGCGCGACTGGCTCCGGTAAAACCGTTTGTGTAAATGCTATTCTGGCGTCGCTGCTGTACCGGTACACAGCGGAAGATTTGCGCTTGGTTTTGATCGACCCAAAGATGGTCGAAATGCAGCATTACAATGCATTACCACACCTCGTTGTGCCAGTTGTGACGGAGGCAAAGAAAGTCCCACTCGCGTTGGGTTGGGTCATTCGCGAAATGGAAAAGCGGTTTCAAATCTTTGCCAAGTCCGGTGTGCGCAATATTACCGCGTTCAACGCGCGCGATAAAAAACCTACTG
>JBAXAT010000327.1:0-2925 GCA_037142335.1 Verrucomicrobiota bacterium
CCGGTCCGCCGCCGCTTCTAACCGAATCGCCGCCTGCGCTTCATACGTCGCCACATCACACAACCCCAACAGCGCCGCCACCGCATCAAACAGCCGACCGGCACTCGATGTCAGCGGTGAGTTGAATCCAGTCGCGACCATCGGTTGAATCCGCGCATCGCCGCCGAGACCTTCCGCGATCGTGATACTCGCCGCCATGCGCCAAGGTTCCTGAATGGCTTTCTCGCCACCGGCCAGCCGGTATTCTTTGAAATGCGCCACCCGCTCAAACTCAGCGCGTGTCGCCACCAGAAATTCCCCACCCCATACCGTCCCATCCGTCCCATACCCGGTCCCATCCAGCGCGACACCGATCACTTCACCGTGCAAATCATGCTCCGCCATCACGCTGACCACATGCGCGTGATGATGCTGCACCCCGATTAACGGAATGCCCCGCTCAATCGCCCATCGCGTCGAGCGATAGCCAGGATGCAAATCGTGCGCGACCGCCACCGGCGCGACGCGCATCAACCGTTGCCACTCGGCAATCTCGCGCTCGAAATATTCGCACGTCCGGTACTCCTTCAAATCGCCGATGTGCTGCGACAGAAACGCCCAGCCGTCGCGCGCGAGACAGAACGTGCTCTTCAACTCGCCACCCACCGCCAAAATTGGAGCACAAGCATCGGTAAATCGGATGGCGCTCGGAGCAAAACCGCGCGCCCGGCGGAAAATTTGGCGCTGGCCGTTGACGATGCGCACGACAGAGTCGTCGCACTTGTGAACAATCGGCCGGTCGTGACTGAGCACCGCGTCAGCGACAGCCGGTAGTTCCGACTCGTCGCTGGCAATTGGTTCCTCGGCGAGATTGCCGGAGGTCATCACCAGCGCGTCGAAGTGCTGCATGAGCAGGTGGTGAATCGGCGTGTACGGGAGAAACGCGCCGGTCGTTGGGAAATCCGGTGAGACCGGCGAAAGTTTGGATTTCAGGATGACGATGGGCCGCGCGACGGAAAGTAGTTCGGCTTCCTCGGCTTCGCTGACTTCGCAGTGACGCTTCACGGTCTCGATGTCGCGGAACATGACGGCAAATGGTTTGTGCGGGCGGTGCTTTCGCTCCCGGAGTTTGGCGATGGCGTCGAGCGTACAGGCGAGGTGGTAACCGCCAAGGCTCTTGATCGCGACAACCTGACCGGCTTGCAAAAGTTGTGCAGCCTCGCTAATCGGCATGGTCAACCGCGGGCCGCACTGCGCGCACGCATTCGGCTGCGCATGGAACCGGCGATCGGACGGATCGTGGTATTCGTCGGCACAATCCGGGCACATTGTGAAACCGGCCATCGAGGTCTCGGCGCGGTCGTACGGTAAATCGCGAATGATCGTGAAGCGCGGGCCGCAGTTGGTGCAATTGATAAATGGATAACCGTGCCGGCGATCTTGCGGGTCGAACAGTTCACGCAGGCAATCGTCGCAGGTCGCGAGGTCGGGCGGAACGTGGACTTCGACCGGTCCGCCGGTTTGAGATTCGATGACTTCGAAGTGGTCGTAACCTTTCGCGGCGAGCACGTGCTGTTCGACCGCGGTGATGACGGCCTGGCTGGGCGGCGCTTGCTGGAGCTGTTTGAAGAAGGCGGTGACGGCTTGTTCTTCACCTTCAATTTCGAGGACGACACCGTGCGGGTCGTTGCGGACGAAGCCGGTCAGGCCGTGCGCGGTGGCGTAGCGATAGACAGTCGGACGGAAGCCGACGCCTTGGACGCGGCCGACGATCTTCGCTTGAACGCGGGTCTTCACATCAATGTTTGTGCGGGTGCGAGTGCGGCTGGATGCCTTCGACGCTGGTATGGGTGTGCGGGTGCACGTGGATTTCGCCTTCGACAACGTGTTCGAGCCAGTGAGTCCATTCGCCAATCCCCTGCCCCGTCCGGCAAGAGACTTGGAAGACGGGGGCGTTGGCGTTGAGCTTGCGGAAGTCGCGGAGGAACTCGTCGTAGTCGAAGTTCGTGTACGGCAACAGATCGACCTTATTGAGCACGAGCGCGCTGACTTCGTGGAACAGCAACGGATACTTGCCGGGTTTGTCGTGGCCCTCGGTGACGCTGAGAATGCCGACCTTGGCGTTCTCGCCGAGGTCGAACTCGGCCGGGCAGGCGATGTTGCCGACGTTCTCGATAAGCACCAAGTCGAGCGCATCGAGATTGAGTTCGCCCAGTCCGCGCTGGACCAGCGGCGCTTCGAGATGACAGGCGCCGCCGGTGATCAACTGGACCACCGGCACGTTGAGCTTGGCGATCCGGTCGGCGTCACGCGTCGTGGCGATGTCGCCTTCCAGCACACCGATGCGGAAATGGTGACTGAGTTGCGGGATCGTTTTCTCCAGCAACGAAGTCTTACCGGCGCCGGGGGCGCTGATCAGGTTGATCGCCGTGATCTTGCGGGCCAGAAGCTGCTCGCGAATGCGGGCCGCCAACTGGTCGTTTGCCTCCAGCACATTCCGCAGAACTTTGATGTTCATTGTTTCCTCTAATTAACATAGCAACAGTGATGCCACTTTCTGCGACAAGTTGACAACATGCCTGTTAATAAGATATTAGCGCACATTTACCAAGCTGATTACTGTCAATATTCCAGACAGAGTGTCACCTTCATCAAGAAATACCGCCAGAATGTCACTTCAATTCAAGACCACATAACTCCAACTCATTACCGGTCAATAGATCAGAACCGAGTTCGCCACAATGCGGACATTGAAACCAGTTTTCTTCAACTGGAAATGTCAGATTGCATTTCTGGCAGCGCGCTTCGGCCAGCAACTGTTCGATGTCTAGCCTGCAACCATCCAATGGCGTATCACGCACAGCGGCTGCAAAACAAAACGCCAAAGTCTCCGGGACAACTTGCCGGAGCATACCAATCCGTAAACGAATATTGCTAACCTGCTTT
>JBAXAT010000328.1:0-2922 GCA_037142335.1 Verrucomicrobiota bacterium
CTTCACGTTGCAAGCGAAAATCGTGGACTTGTCCGTCATCAGCCAAAACAGGCGCGAGATGGCCTTTTCTTCCGGCGTGAGTTCGAGCATGAGCGCCGGTTTGCCGGAGTTCAAGTGCGGCTCGAGTTTCTTCAACACGCCTTCCTGTGCGAGTGCTTCCTTATCGCCACGCTTGGCATCCTTGGCGATGCTGGTGAGCCGCTTTTGCACCGCTTCCAAATCCGCTAGCACTAGTTCCGTCGTGATGATTTCAATGTCGGAGACCGGGTCGATGATACCCGCGACATGATGAATGTCCGGATCCTCAAAGCAGCGGACGACCTGCACGATGGCGTCCACTTCACGGATATGCGTCAGAAACTTGTTACCCAAGCCTTCGCCCGCCGCCGCGCCTTTGACGAGGCCAGCGATGTCAACAAATTCGATCGCTGCCGGGATGACGACATTGGTTTTCGCGATCTTTTGCAGCTCATACATCCGCGCGTCCGGTACGGTGACAATCCCGATGTTCGGATCAATGGTGCAGAACGGATAATTCGCCGCCTCCGCCTTGCGCGAGCATGTGAGGGCGTTGAACAAAGTTGACTTACCCACGTTGGGTAGACCGACGATTCCAGCTTTCAGCATAAATTATAAGGGTAAAGAATTTCGCACCGATCACCGGTCTGTCCAACTTCCAGTCCGTGAGACGCAATTTGGTCTCCGGCATGAGGTGAGACTTGTACGCTGCCGGACAATCAGGCACAAGTCCAAAACAAGGCGGTGCGCGGCGGGATGACTGGACTGCCGCGACTATTATAAAGGTCTCATCCTAAAAGACGGACGGTCACACATTATTACTCACTTAGGCAACGCCATCCTGTTATTGTTTAACCGGTTAAGTAGAACCTGACTACCCACCCGCTTTCCATCATTCCTTATTTCCGTCGTGTTTGACGTCACTGGGCGTGGCGTGTACATTGGCAACATATGATTACTGCGGATTCACTCCGTCCGACAGATGTTGTTATTTTTGCGCACGATTGCGCCGCCACGCAAATTCCTTACGGCAATAAAATTACTATCCCAAAAGGCACCGAGGCACATGTAGGTCAAACACTCGGCGGCAATGTCACACTCCAGGTTGCGGCGTTTGGACTGGTGCAGGTGATGAGCAAAGATACCGGCGCGCTCACAAAGGATGGCGTCGCAGTCACGGCTGGTGGTGCCGGCGCGGCGACGACAACACAGCAAGGCCCGGCTGACGAAAAACAAATCTGGGAAGAACTCAAAGCGTGTTATGACCCGGAAATCCCGGTCAACATCGTAGACCTTGGTTTGGTTTACGATGTGAAGTTGACGCCCCTGCCATCCGGTAACAGCCGTGTGGATGTGAAGATGACGTTGACGGCAATGGGCTGTGGCATGGGGCCGGTGATCGCTCAGCAGGCACGTGACCGGTTATTGACTGTGCCGGGTGTTTTGGAAGCCGACGTGCAAATTGTTTGGGATCCACCGTGGAATCAGAGCATGGTCACCGAGGCCGGTAAGAAGCGTCTCGGTATTTGGTGATGTCTGCATGGACATCGTTCTCACTACACTAAACGCTAAGTATCCACATTGCGCCTTCGGTCTTCGGTACTTACTCGCCAACCTCGGCGAATTGCGCACCCGTGCCGGCATCCTCGAATTTGATATTAATCAGCGATCGCTTGACATCGCTGAACAGATTCTCCAACACGCACCGCAGATCGTCGGAATTGGCGTGTCCGTCTGGAATGTGACGCAATCTACCCAGCTCGTGGCCAACCTGAAACGTCTCCGACCGGAATTAAACATAGTACTCGGTGGCCCGGAAGTCAGCTATGAGACCGAGCAACAGCCGATTTGCCGGCAAGCTGATTTCGTAGTTACCGGCGAAGGCGACATCGCCTTTGCGGAGTTATGTCAGAAATTACTCGCTGGTAAGCATCCGCGAGACAAAATCATTGCCGCCGCGCCACCTGATCTCACACAACTCGCCCTGCCATATAATCTTTACGACGAACGCGACATCGCCCACCGTGTCATCTATGTTGAGGTATCACGCGGCTGTCCATTTGAGTGTGATTTCTGCCTGTCCGCATTGCCGGTGCCGGTGCGCGCGTTTCCATTGGATCGATTTCTTGCAGAAATGCAATCCTTACTCGACCGTGGCTGCCGGCAATTTAAATTTGTGGACCGCACCTTCAACCTAAACATCAAAACCAGTGCGGCAATCCTTGCTTTTTTTCTAGCACGTTACAGTCCGGGATTATTCCTACACTTTGAAATGATTCCGGATCATTTACCGACAGCACTCCGGCAACTCATTCGGCAATTTCCACCAGGCGCACTGCAATTCGAGGTTGGCATCCAGACTTTCAGCGAAGCCGTCGCCACACGCATCCAACGCCGACAAAACAATGTCACGGCAGAGGAAACCCTTCGCTGGCTCCGCGCCGAAACCGGTGTTCACATCCATGCGGATTTAATCGTTGGCCTGCCGGGCGAGGATGTTGATGGTTTTGCGACCGGCTTTGATCGGCTCGTAGCAACGCGGCCGCAGGAAATTCAGGTTGGCATGCTTAAACGGCTACGCGGCGCGCCAATTGCCAGGCATGATGTGGAATGGGGCATGGTCTACAGTCCGAACCCGCCGTACGATATTCTGAGAACCAAGCTAATTGATTTTGCAACGATGCAGAGGCTGCGGCGGTTTGCCAGGTATTGGGACTTGATTGCAAACTCTGGTAATTTTTCAGAAGCGATGCCGGTGCTGGCTAATTTCTGGGAGTTCCTAAAGCTGAGCGACTGGCTGTACGCACAAACCCGACAGACTCACGCAATTGCGCGGGCGCGACTAGCGGAGTTGTTGCTCTGGTATTTTCGCGATGAACTCAAGCGTGCGCTCGTATTCGTGCC
>JBAXAT010000329.1:0-2911 GCA_037142335.1 Verrucomicrobiota bacterium
TAGTGTCCCCTATCCACTCAGACACTAACACCGACGGTAGCGTTGAGTTGCGCTAAAAACCCAAAGCCCGACTGGTTGGGCAGGCGCCGAAGAATTTCTTGGCTTTATGCAGCGCGGCAATGAATACATCCACTTCGTCGCGGGTGTTGTAGAGATAAAAACTGGCGCGGGTGGTCGCGGTGAGACCGAGTTTCTTGTGCAATGGCATTGCGCAGTGGTGGCCGGCCCGGATCGCGATGCCTTCCTGGTCGAAAAATGTCGCAAGGTCGTGCGGATGAATGTCGCTGAAGGTGAAGGCCACCAAGCCACCGCGTTTTTCGACATCGAGCGGGCCGTAGATTTTGATTTCGACCAATTCCTGGAGTCGGTCAAGCGCGTAGCCGGTAATTTGTTTTTCGTGTTGCCGGATTTTTGCCAAGCCAATGTTTTGGAGATAATCCACGGCCATGCCCAGGCCAATGGCTTCGGCAATGCTCGGCGTACCGGCTTCAAATTTATAGGGTAAATCATTGCACGTAAAACCGTCGCCGGTAACTTCCCGAATCATTTCCCCACCGCCCATGAACGGCGGCATGGCTTCCAGTAGAGACCGCTTGCCGTAGAGAGCGCCACTTCCGGTCGGACCAAGCATTTTGTGGCCGCTGAATGCATAAAAATCCACATCAAGTGCCTGCACGTCGACGGCGAGGTGTGGAATTCCTTGCGCGCCATCCACCAGAATCAGCGCGCCAACTTTGTGGGCGGCATCGGCAAGCTGGCGAATGGGGTTGATGGTGCCGAGGACGTTCGAACAATGGGTCACAGACACTAGCTTCGTGCGGGAGGTCAGCACGTTGTCCAAATGCTCAAGATCGAGTTCGCCAGTGGGAGTGAGTCCAATGCGTTTGACGACGGCACCGGTGGCGGCAGCAACCTGATACCACGGAATAATGTTGCTGTGGTGTTCCAGCCACGAGATGAGGATTTCATCGCCGGGCTTGAGATTGGTCCGGGCCCACGAATAGGCAACGAGGTTGATGGATTCCGTCGTCCCACGAGTGAAGATGACGGTTTCCGGGGCCGGCGCATTGATGAATTTCGCGATGCGTTGCCGAGCGAGTTCGTATTCTCGCGTGGCGCGTTCAGCGAGCGCGTGGATGCCGCGATGGACGTTGGCGTTGTAACGCCGGTAGTAGTCGTTTAATGCCTCGATGACTTGCCGGGGCTTTTGCGAGGTCGCGGCGTTATCAAAATAGACCAGCGGCTTGCCGTGAACGGTCTGGCTGAGGATCGGGAAATCATCGCGGATCTCTTCGAGTTGAACGGCATCAAGCGGCTTATTCATCGGCTGACCTTGTTGTGAATCAATTCGCTGAATTCTTTGTAAACCGGCTCGACTTTAATGCGGGCGAGTACCGGTTCTAGAAATGCTTCGAGCAAGACATGCCGGGCTTGTTCTTCCGATAGGCCACGGGCGCGCAGGTAAAATAGCTGGTCTTCATCCAACCGTCCGACCGTGGCGCCGTGGGTACAGCGGAGCTTATTCGACTCAATTTCCAAAATTGGCCGAGTGTCGCACTTGACCTTATCGCTGAGAACGAGGTTTTTATTCGACTGGTAAGCATTGGTGCCGTTGGCGTTCTTTTCGACTTTGATCAGGCCGGTAAAGTTGGTGACGGCAGAATCGCGTAGGACATTTTTGAAGAGTAAATCGCTGACCGTATTACCGGCCCGGTGGTGTTGCTTGGTGAACTGGCCGAACTGCTGCTGGTTCTCGGCGAAGCAGACACCATACATATAACTTGTGCCACCTTCGCCGGCCATTTCGCACTCGATATCATACCGCTGAAAACTCGCACCAAACATGCCGATGACCCAATCAATCTCGGCATCCTTGCCGACCCGGGCGCGTTTGAGGGTGAAATCGTAGACGTTCGGATTGAAATCCTGATAGCTGATGTAGTGCAGGCGACCACCGTCTTTAACGAAGACTTCCGTACCGGCAGCATGGAGGTTGATGGTGCCATTGCCGCCAACGAATTTCTGGATCACCGTTGCTTCCGCGCCTGGTTCAATGACAATCAGTGTGCGCGGAAAGCCGGTCTCACCGGTTAGAGTATATAGAATCTCAACTGGTAATTCGACACGTACACCAGCGGGAACATAGAGCAGCGCGCCGGTATTCCAGAGGGCGCTGTTTAATGCGTTAAATTTATGCTGTTCAGTTGGCGCGATTAGTTTCCCGAGATATTCCTGGAGAATAGTTGAATGCTTGGCGAGTGCAGTTGCCATGTCACAGAAGATTACGCCTTTGCCAGTGGCGGCCGAAAGTTTTACGTTCACTGCCGGTTTGTTATTGGTTAGCTGGTCAAGATTCAGTTTGCGGATGTCGAATCGTTGCCAGTCTAGGTCGCGCCGTGTGGGTGCGGGAATGGCTGCATAAGTCTGCCATGCTAGTTCGCGCTGTTGCCGGAGCCAAGCCGGGTCATTGGTGGTGTTGGGAGGCGTCATCCGACCGAACCTTCCATCTGCATATTGATCAGACGGTTAATTTCGACGGCGAATTCCATTGGTAGTTCTTTGACGATTGGCTCGATGAAGCCATTGACGATCATGCTGACTGCGTCTTCTTTCTTGATGCCGCGACTGGTGAGGTAAAAAAGTTGTTCCTCGGAAACATTCGAAACGCTGGCTTCGTGTTCAACCGTGGCAAGGTTACCATCGATTTCCATGACCGGATAAGTATCTGACCGGCTATTGGCGTCGAGAATCAGCGCATCGCAGTTGACTTGCACCCGGCAATTCGGTGCCTCACCGCGAACTTGGACTAGCCCTCGGTACGACGCGCGTCCGCCGTGACCGCTGATGGATTTGGAATTGATTCGCGCAGTGCAATTCGGTGCCATGAACACCATTTTTGCGCCGGCATCCT
>JBAXAT010000330.1:0-2908 GCA_037142335.1 Verrucomicrobiota bacterium
TTTCTGACCATTGGTCACCGGTGGCACGGTAGAGAACCCCTTGATACAGCGACAACAGCATCGCCGCTTTGCCCACCACGGGAACAAATGCGCCCGGTAAACTCAGTGATGTGATTAAATCGGGAGCGCGCTCCAATTCGACACGCACATGGTCACTCGCCAGCGTCCACCGATAGACGACCATTCCAGCTGGCAAGTTGTGGGTGACATGGAAACCATCCGGCAACTGTTCCACTGACCCGGCCGGCAAAACCAGCTTGTCCGCGAGTCGTTGCGAGGGATCAAGCCGCCATTCGCAACCGCGGCGTCGATCCACCACCATCACGTCATGCGGATCCAGTGCAATCCGCAATTCCAAGTTATCATTTTTCATAACGGCGAGTTTTACTCCCGTATTTGGCCGGTGCCGGTCACGACGAACTTGTAGCTGGTCAATTCGTCCAAGCCCATCGGCCCGCGGGCGTGAAGTTTGTCGGTGCTGATACCGATCTCGGCGCCGAACCCGTATTGAGCGCCGTCAGCGAGGCGGGTGCTGGCGTTCCAGAAAACGCTTGAAGAATCCACTTCCCGTAGAAATCTTTCGGCCGTCGCCAGGTTGCGAGTGACAATCGCATCGCTGTGGGCGCTGCCGTATTGCGTGATGTGGTCAATCGCTTCACCGACGCCGTTGATGACCCGCAGACCGATAATCAAATCAAGATATTCTGTTGTCCAATCGGCGTCCCGGCGGATTTCCACACCGTGACCAGCCAATGCTTTTTCAATGCGCGGCAAAAATGTTTCAACCAGCGGCGCGTCGATGAGCAACGTCTCAACCGCGTTGCAGACGCCGGGCCGTTGGCATTTGCCATTGATGACAATCCGCTCAGCCATATCGAGGTCGGCGTCGCGGTCAACGAATACGTGGCAGACGCCTTTGTAATGTTTGATGACTGGGATTCGCGATTTCTCAACGACTGCGCGGATGAGCCCTTCGCCGCCGCGCGGGATACAAAGCTGGATGAGTTCGTCGAGCTTGAGCAATTCGTCAATCGCCGCCCGGTCGGTCGTCGGCACAACGGTGATGCTGTGCACCGGTAAGCCCGGTACATTCATCGCCGCCGCCAACGCGAGATTCGAGTGAAACGCCTCCGAGCCACCGCGCAGAATCACGGCGTTACCGGTCTTAAAACACAAGCACGCGGCATCGGCGGTCACATTCGGTCGCGACTCATAAATAATCAGAATACTGCCGATCGGCACGCGGACTTTTTGAATGTGAATACCGTTCGGCCGCGTCCATTCGGAAATAGTTTTGCCGACGGGATCTGGTAGGGCAGCAACATCTCGAACGCCTTGGGCAATCTCGGCAATCCGTTTGTCGTTGAGCGTCAGCCGGTCGAGCATCGCCGGCGACAAACCGGCAGCCTTGCCGGCGGCGAGGTCTTTGGCGTTGGCGGCTTGAATGTCCCCGGCAGCGCGCTCAATGCCGGTCGCCATCGCCAGGAGTAATTTATTTTTTGCCGCAGAATCAAGCTTGGCTAATTCGCGGGCTGCTTGCCGGCTGCGTTGAGCCAACTCGGTCATTTGAAATTTCAAGTCACTCATAAAACCACCAAATCATCACGGTGCACAATGACGCTGCCGGTACGCACAAGCCCGCGCGCAAACTCGTTACCGGCAGAATCGTGAATACTGACGACATCGCCGGTGGTAAATTTGCCGGCGGTGCGGACGACGCCTTTGGCTAGCAAACTCTTGCCGGCATCGCAGAGTGCGGCACGGGCACCGGCATCGACGACGAGAATCGCCGTTGGCTTCTGGAAAAACGCGATCCAACGTTTCCGACTTTCGAGTTTGCCGGTTTTCGGTAGAAAAATTGTGCCGGTATCGGTACCGGCCACTAATTCGGTAATCACATCGACGCGGTCACCATCAGCAATGATCAGCGGAATGCCGGCGCGAGTGCAAATTTTTGCGGCTTCAATTTTCGATTTCATACCGCCGACGCTAGTGATGCGGTCGGTGCCACCGGCCAACGCTTCGATGGCGCGTGTGATCTCCGGTACGACCGGAACGAGTTTTTTATTCCGGTCGAGCAAGCCTTCGACGTGCGATAGGATGATCAACAAATCGGCGTCAATCAGCGTGGCAGTCAGTGCGCCGAGCCGGTCATTGTCGCCGAATTTAATTTCGTCGATGGCGACGGTGTCATTTTCATTGATGATCGGAATGATGCCGCGCTCCAATAATGTGTCGAGCGTGTTGCGCGCGGCAAGGTGCCGGTGGCGACTTTTCAGGTCATCGTGGGTCAGCAAAATCTGGGCGACGTGTAAACCGAGCTTGCCAAAGGCTTCGTCATAGACGGCCATTAATTTGCCCTGGCCGACAGCGGCGGCGGCTTGGAGCGCCGGTAAGTCCGTGGGGCGCTTTGTAAACCCGAGCGCGCCCATGCCGGCGGCGATGGCACCGGAACTGACTAGGACAACTTGCCGGCCGTCGGCACGGAGTGCGGCGACTTGGCGGGCGAGCCGGTCGATGGCCGGTAACGACAGCCGGTTCCTGTCGTCGGTCAAAAGGCCGGTGCCGAACTTGACGACGAGGCGACGGACATTGGCTAGGATTTCGCGGCGCAATTTCATGAGCTGAATATGATTACCAAAATCCCGGCAGTCTGTCGAGTACGTGCCAAGCTGCCAATTTATGCTTCACAAGCTACCGGTTGTTGTGGTAGGAAACTAATATTCGGTGGAGGCATTTATGAAAAACCTAATCTGTTTGTTGGGACTGGTTTGGACACTCGGTTGCGCGACGGCAATAGTGCGCCCATATGTCGGCGAACAGCAGGCTTGGCCAACGGCCAGCGGCTCAATTGTGTCGACTAAATATGATTTACCGATCTTCACAACATTGCCACCCGCACCATACG
>JBAXAT010000331.1:0-2893 GCA_037142335.1 Verrucomicrobiota bacterium
GAATTTTTCCTTAAGCAGGAGATTGCGGAGTTAAACGCCAACAACGTCAAACTCTCGGTGATTGGGCGGACACACGACTTACCGGCTAGCGCGCAAAAGCAACTAGCCAAAAGCATCGAGACGCTCAGCAAGAATACCGGGCTGACACTGGTGCTGGCGTTGAGCTACGGCGGTCGAGCGGAAATCGTGGACGCAATGCGCACCATCGCTCGCGAAGTAAAAGCCGGTCACCTTGAAATCGCCGACATTGATGAAGCCGTCATCGCGCAAAATCTCTATACCGGCAGCATCCCGGACCCGGATTTACTGATTCGCACCAGCGGCGAAATGCGGATTAGCAATTTTCTCCTCTGGCAGATTTCTTACGCCGAAATGTACGTGACCGATGTGCTCTGGCCGGACTTCCGTAAACCAGAATTACTACAGGCGCTGGAAGATTACAGCCAGCGCAGTCGCCGGTTTGGTCTGGTCAATCCGCCCAAGGAAAAATGAGCGAATCCGTCCAACCTGTTGTCAGCGTGAATCCAAGATCCGGCTTTGGCTGGCGGCTGGCCAGTTCACTCGTGTTGTGGGGCGTAATGCTGGCAGTCATCTTCTGGCTGCCACCGACGGCACTTTACCTGTTCATGAACCTTTTCGTCACCCGCGCGCTCTGGGAGTTTTACCGGATTTGCGAGGCGAAAGGTTTGCGCACCTACAAAGTCTGGGGCGTCATCGGCACCGTGGCGATGATTTCCGGTAGCTGGTTTTTCTACCGGCAAACCAACCGTCTCGAATTGTCATATGACTTCGACATCCTGATCATGCTCGTCTTTGCATTGGGCGTTTTCATTCGCCAATTCCCGCAAAAGTCGAATCCTGCCGGCATCGAGACGATGGCCGTCACATTGTTCGGCCTGATCTACGTCGCATGGCTCGGTAATTTCATCACACGCATCAACTTCGCCAACATTAATGGCCGGTATTTCGTCATGCTGCTTGTGGTGGTCACGAAGTTTACTGACATGGGCGCGTACATCATCGGCTCGACGCTGGGCCGGCACAAAATGATTCCGCGCATCAGCCCGAAGAAAACTTGGGAAGGGACTATCGGCGGCATCGTGTTTGCGGTTGGCGGAGCGGTAATGTGTTTATATTGGCCGCACCAGCTTAGCACCGGCATCCTCGCTTCCGGCATGAATCTCACCCACGCACTCGTGATCGGCCTCCTGCTCGGCACAGCGGCTGTAATTGGCGACCTCGCCGAATCGCTCATCAAACGCGAGGCCAATATCAAGGATTCCAGCAACATCTTGCCGGGTCACGGCGGCGCACTCGACATGCTCGACAGCTTTTTATTCACCGCACCGTTGCTTTACGTCTATATGCGGCTAGTCTTGCAGTCGTGAACGTCGCCGCCGTCCAACTTGATATTGCGTGGGAAAACAAAACTGCGAACTACGCTAAGGTTCGCGCTTTGCTCGCTGCCGCGCAACTGACACCGGGCACTTTAGTTGTCTTACCGGAAATGTTTACTACCGGGTTCACACTGAACATTGCACTCGCCGAAGATACCGGAGCCACACTGGCCGAGATTGCGCGTGACTACCGTGTCAACCTGCTCGCCGGCATCGTTCGTCACCAACGTAATGTAGCGGTGCTTTTCAACGCCAAAGGCCAGGAAGCCGCCTACTATGCCAAGCGACATCCGTTTCGCCCCGGCGGTGAAGCGGTCGAAGCTGGCACTGAACCTGTCATCATTCCCTGCGGCGAATTTCAACTCGCGCCAGCTATCTGCTACGACCTACGGTTCCCGGAAGTCTTTCGCGACAGCGTCAAGCGCGGCGCCAACCTATTTGCCGTCCTCGCCAGTTGGCCGAATTCGCGCATCGACCATTGGCTGGCGTTGCTCAAAGCCCGCGCCATCGAAAACCAAGCCTACGTCATCGGCGCGAACCGCTGTGGTTGCGATCCGAGTAATGACTATCCCGGTCGCAGCCAAATCATCAGTCCTCGCGGTGAAATATTGGCCGAGGCCGGAGCCGCCGAAGGAGTCATCCAGGCAGAGTTGGATTTACAGGCACTGGATGTCTACCGGCTGAAATTTCCGGTATTGGCGGATCTGCAACCGTGAATGCAGCCATTTCATACTAATCCAAAAGCCGCGTGAGTCTGGCCGAACACTAATAATACCCTCTATGAAGGCTCCAAACAAACTACTGCGGGCACTCGGGATTCGGCGGATGGTCATCAAACCAAGAGCGCACCTCTTCACCGCATTGTCTGTATTGTGGACTGTTTTCTCGGCTTTGGGAGTCCTTTTATTTTTCGACTACCATCGGCATCATATGAGTTGGATTGACTTGGTAGTTGCCTTAATCATTTGGGCATTTCAAGTGGGATTTATTGCCCTAGCGATTCACTTCTGGTTGACCGAGAGGGCACGGAAAGTAACTACCATATAGAGACAGAATCTAGCTAATCGCTAGCGTTAGCCGGTGTGTCCGTTCTGTGCGCTGCCATCATCTGTGAATCTCGTGTCTGTCATGCGCTTGGTGTTCGCGCAACGTCGCCAAGTGTTGCCGGTACATTGCAGTGCCGGGATCAAGTACCACCGCACGTTCCAACTGCCGGCACGCTTCATCAAGCTGACCAGCCCCACTGAGCGCACTACCAAACTTAGCTCGCAATCGCGCGTCGTTGGGAAACTCCCGCACCAATTCCACTAACCCACCGGCCGCCGCCGCAAAATCGCCAAGCTCTAACTGACAATCCGCCAGCGCTCGCCGTGCCGGCACGTCGCCGGGGTGCCGGCGTAGAAATTCCAGGTAACCGGTCTGCGCCTCGGCTAGCCGGTGTTGCCGGGCCAGTTGATGCACCAATTCCAACTCCGCGCCAGTTTGTGCTGTACGGA
>JBAXAT010000332.1:0-2871 GCA_037142335.1 Verrucomicrobiota bacterium
AAGCAGATGGGCGTTGTGGAGCCAGTATTTGACAAACTGTTTACCGGTGGCGGCTTCGCTCTGGGCGATTTCGTCTTCGTGATGTGGGAAAACCAAATCTTCGCCGCCGCAATGGATATCGAAACTCTCACCAAGATGCGCCATGCTCATCACGCTGCATTCAATGTGCCAGCCAGGACGACCGGGGCCCCACGGCGAATCCCATTTCACCGGGCCATCGGTTTCGACCCACGCTTTCCAGAGCGCGAAGTCAGCGATTGATTCCTTGGCGTACTCGTCGTGTTGGACGCGCGCACTGGGTTGGAGGTTTTCCATGTCGAGGTGGCCGAGTTGGCCGTAAGCCGGGAAAGATTTGATGGAAAAATAAACCGAACCGTCATCACCGACGTAGGCATGTTGCTTGGCGATGAGTTGCTCGATCAACGCGATCATACCGGGAATGGTCTCCGTGGCGCGTGGGACGACGTGAGCGCGCTGGATGTTTAACGTATCGAGATCGCGAAAAAATTCCTGCGTGTAGAAATCGGTGATCTCGCGGAGCGGCTTGCCGGTCTCGCGGACGGTGCGAATGATTTTGTCTTCCACGTCGGTGATATTCATGACGTGAGTGACAGTGTAGCCTTTGTATTCGAGATACCGACGCAACAAATCCTCGAACATGAAGGCGCGCAGATTACCGATATGGGCAAAGTTGTAAACGGTCGGTCCGCAGGTGTAAAGGCCGACCTTCTTACCGGCAGGATCGAGCGGCACGAAATCTTCTTTGGAGCGGCTAAGCGTGTTGAAGAACTGGAGCGCCATCAAATCTCCACGCTAACCATCGCGATGGCGACCACGCCTTCTTTGCGGCCGGTAAAGCCCATCAACTCGCTCGTCGTCGCCTTAATGCCAATCTGGTCGGGGCGAACGCCGAGGTGACCGGCCATGATCGCCTGCATCTGTGGAATGTGCGGCGACAATTTTGGTACCTCGGCGATCACGGCGGCGTCAATGTTGTTGATCGTCGCCTTGAGTTGCCGATACTTTGCCGCCACATCGCGAAGGATGACCATGCTGTCCATGTCCTTCCACTGCTTGTCGGTGTCGGGATAAAATTTTCCGATGTCGCCGAGCGCCACCGCGCCGAGCAACGCGTCGGCAATGGCGTGCGCCAACACGTCGGCGTCACTGTGACCGAGCAGCCCGACCGGATGCGGAATGTGCACACCGCCGATGATACACCTCCGGTCCGGCGCGAAACGATGAACGTCAATCCCAATGCCAACGCGATTCATAATTGCGCACTATAGCAAGACCGGCTGGTACCGCGAGAAAATTTCAGATGGAACCCGATCTTCCCACCACTCAAACTAATTGACGCCAATCCCGAAACATGGAAACTGTCTTGGTGGTTTTGTGTAGTCACTAATGTTCAGCGTAAAGACATGAAGGTTGTTTCCTTTAACATTTTAGCTTTGGGTCTTGCCGTTCTTAGCGGGGCGGCGGGATGCCAAGAGAAACCATCAGCTTTCCCGTTAAATCTTGCGACGGTCGAGCAGGTTCATTCAGGACGGCTTTCATTTAAGGAGAGAGGTGACGAGATATTTGTGTCCGTCATCGACCGGTTCGGTGATGGCCACATTCACATCTTGAATTATCAGGGGCAAACCAAGCCGCGAGCTTTGGAGGCTCTCAGAAAGAAGCAGACTGAGCTAGAGAAAACCGAATCATCTCGTTGAGCAAACGCAGCTTCGCCGCGTTGCTCACATTGAGCGCGCTATCGGCGCGACCGCAGTAATGTTTCAATCACCGGTAGGTTATCGGGCGTTGTCACTTTGAGATTGAGGAAGGGCGTCTCGACAAGATGGACTGGTTGGCCAAATAATTCTACAGCAGCAGCTTCGTCGGTAACGATGATCCCCTGCCCTAAAACTTTTCCGTAGGCTTGCCGAAGCAAATCAGTGCGGACGGTCTGTGGAGTTTGTACGGCCCAAAGTTTGGTCCGATCCACGGTGAGCGTGACGGTCTTGTCGGGCGTGGCTTCCTTGATGGTGTCCACCACCTTCGTGGCGGCGATGCCGGTGCCATGTTGCCGGGCGCTGGCAATCGTGGCTTCAATCAAGGCTGGCGTCACGAGCGGCCGAGCGCCGTCGTGGACAGCAACGATTTCGCTGGTCACTTTCTCCAAGCCATTCCAAACCGAATTCTGCCGCTCGACGCCACCCTCTACAATCGCGGTGACTTTCTTGAACGCACCGGCAATGCGCTGCGCTTCGGCGGCGTATTCCGGACGACTGACGATAACAATCTCGGCAACGTCTCGGCATTGCTCGAAGGCGGTCAGCGAATACCAGATGAGCGGTTTACCGGAGAGTTCAATGAATTGCTTATTCGGACCGCCGCCCATGCGCGTCGAGCGGCCGGCGGCCAAAACGATTGCCGATGTAGAAGACATGCTCATCGAGTTGGAGGCTAACAAAAGCCCGGCCGTGAGGCAAGCGACCTATCCTCACCGACTAAGCGGATTCCGCAGCAGCCTTCGGGCTACCGCGCAAGATGGCACCAAGGTAATCACGATTCATCTTAGCGATGAAGTTGAGACTGATACCTTTCGGACAGACAGCTTCGCAGGAACCGGTCACAGTGCAGGCACCAAATCCTTCCTTGTCCATCTGTTCTACCATATTGAGGACGCGCTGCTCTTTTTCCGGTTTGCCTTGTGGCAAGAGATTGAGATGCGAAACCTTGGCGGAAACAAACAGCATCGCACTGGCATTTTTGCAGGCAGCCACACACGCGCCACAACCGATGCATGCGGCGGCATCCATGGCGAGATCCGCTTGGTATTTCGGGACCGGCATCGCATTGGCCGGTGGAGCGGAGCCGGTGCTC
>JBAXAT010000333.1:0-2862 GCA_037142335.1 Verrucomicrobiota bacterium
AATCCACCCGCGCCGACCAGCAAAACCTTCGCGGCTTTGAGGCGTTCTTGTCCCGCCAAACCGACTTCCGGCAGGAGGAGATGCCGGGAATAGCGTTGGATTTCTTCGGTTGTCAGTTTTGACCGATTTGAGACAATGGGGTTCATGAAGTTTGAGGTTGGTGGAGGTGAAGGGACTCGAACCCACGACCTCCTCGTTGCGAACGAGGCGCTCTAGCCAACTGAGCTACACCCCCAACCGGAACCGCCGTGACGTCGATACTTTACTGTCTTGGTTGATTCCCGTCAACTTTTCCCTTATGTTCGGCCCGCTTTGAATCAAGAACCTGAAAATCCGAACGCACTGTCGCTCGACGAACTCAACATGTCACCGGCTTGGGTGAAAGCTCCGGTCAAATCATACGACCGCCATCCCGGTGCTCCGCCGGAACGCTCGTTTGATCGCGACCGCGACCGGCGTGGGCCGTCTCGCGACAAACGTGATGATCGCCGGCGCGAGCCAGACGGTCGCAGTGGTGGTCCGCGCCGGGAACGCTCCGGCCCACTGCCGGCCAGGCGTCCATCAGCGGCGCCGGCACCAGCACCAGTTGTGAACGTCGAAGTCACATTCTTGCCAACCGCCGCCGCGCTAACTGGTCTGAACGACATGATTAAGCAATCAGTGCGGGCCTACGCGCTGTTTGATCTAGCAAAACTCGTCCTGAACAAGCCCGAACGGCACACCGTCAAATTTGTGTGTAAAGCCGGTAGCCTCGTGCGTCCGGTAGCGGCAGACGGCGTTTTCCTCACCTCCGAAGAAGCGATCCGTCATCTCTTCCGCCACAGCCCGGAAAAAATCTTTACACGAACCGAGAAAGCCATCGAGCCGCCGAAAGGCAATTTCCAGTTTGTCAATCGCTGCGGCATGACCGGCGAAATCCTCGGCCCACCGAATTACCACGAATATCAGTCCCGGCTTGTCAAACACCACCAACAGCGTCTCCCGCATGTGCCGTTTGAGCAATTCCGGTCGCACCTCGAAACTATTCGCGACCCCGAAGTCGTTAAAACGTGGGTCGAATCGCGGAGCAAAACAACCGAGTTTACTTGTCTCCTCTGTGCCGAGCCAAAAGTATTGGGCGACCGGAGCGAACTTGAAAAGCACGTCCGGCAAGACCACCTACCGGCGTTGGTGACGACGGTCAATACCGTCGAACTACCCGGCCCGGCCGCGCGGCAAATTGAAAACCCGCGACTGCTCGAAGCCGTTCGCCAAACCTGGGAAAGTGAACGCCGTTTCCCAATTAAGACCGTGAATGAACTCCGCCCGCACATTAGTCAGGCCGGTTTCGCTTTCTTCAAGCACAAGAAAGGCATCACCTACATCAGCTGTGTGAAGCCGAACCGTTTTGACTCTCTGGAACATCTGAGCGCGCAGCTCCAAAGCATCATGGCTTTTCTGCGGACTCACGAAAACGCGACCCGCAAACAACTGGCTGAACACCTCGCGCCGGTCAACGAGACGCTGCTGGCCTCAGATTTACATTGGTTGATTCAAGACGGCTACGTCGTTGAGTTTTACGACGGGAAGCTCTGGGCGTTGGAAGATAAAATTGTCAAACCAGCCACGCCCACTACGCCGGCAGTCGCCGCTAAGTCGCCAGCAACCGAAGTTGTGCCGCCGGCAACCACTGATCCGGTACCGCCGGCAGCGTAGCAATTATTGTCCGCCGAATTGCAGTCGGTTGAGCTTGGCGTAATGTCCGCCGGCAGCGAGTAATTCGGCGTGTGTGCCGCGCTCGGTGATCTGTCCGTCCTGCATCACCAGCAATAAATCGGCGTTGCGAACCGTGCTTAGCCGGTGGGCCACCACGAGCACCGTCCGGTTTTTTCGCAAGCGTTCCATCGCCAGCAAAACCGCCGCCTCGGTTTCGGCATCGAGAGCTGCCGTCGGCTCGTCGAAAATCAAGATCGGTGAATTCTTCAGGAACGCCCGCGCCAACGCGAGCCGCTGGCGTTGGCCGCCGGAGAGCATCACACCGCGCTCGCCGACCGGCGTGTCGTAGCCGTGTTCCATCGCGCGGATGAATACGTCCGCTTCCGCCTGCCGGGCCGCGGTAATGATTTCGTCGCGTGTGGCATCGGGCCGGCCATAAGCGATGTTCTCGGCGACAGTCGTGGAGAACAAGACCGGCTCCTGTGGCACGATGCTGATTTGCCGGCGCAAGCTCCGGTATTGAAACTCGCAGACATTCTGGCCGTCCACCAGCACGCGGCCCTGTTGCGGATCGTAAAAGCGCAGGAGTAAACTCAGCAGTGTGGATTTGCCGACGCCGCTTGGCCCGACCAGCGCCAGCATCTGCCCGGGTTGCGCTTCAAAGTCCACGTTCTTTAAGACCGGCTGCTTTGGGTCGTAGCCGAACGTGACGTGTTCAAACCGCAGAACGCCCCGGCAAGTATCGAGTGGGCGCGCTGTCGGCAGGTCGTCGATGGCGGGCGCGGTATCAAGAATCTCCAGCACGCGCTGAAACGGCGTTAATGCGCTCTGCACCGCTGCCGCAATCCCGCTCAGTCCGCTCATCGGCCCATACAACATGCCGACATAGGCGATGAATGCCAGCAATTCGCCCACGCTCAACTTGCCGGCGATCACCCGGTGACCGCCAATCCACAACATCGCCACCGTGCCGGCCGCGGTGATCAAGCCGACCACGAACGACGACATCACTTGCTCGCGCGTCATCCGCACGTTGGCGTCAACGCTTTGCGCCGCGCCGGTGCCGAATTTACGGACTTCATCCTCCTCGCGCGCAAACGCCTGAATTGTGCGAATGGCCGAGAGCGATTCCTGAATCAATGAACTGACCTTGGCTTCGCGGTCAGA
>JBAXAT010000334.1:0-2853 GCA_037142335.1 Verrucomicrobiota bacterium
CTTCACTATACCGTGCTGGTGCAGGCTGTTAATCTCACTGGGCATGATTTCAGCTCGCTCCGCGATGTTCACGGACAACCAGATGTCTACCGGATGATGATTATCGGGTTCTCAAATCCAACTGTCAGCGGATTCTATTTGCTGGGAATCGGACTGTTATGTTTTCATCTTAGCCACGGCATTTGGGCCATGCTTCAGTCGTTGGGCTTGGTTAATCCAGTCTACCGGGAAGTCATTGAACGAGCTTCGGTGATTGGCGCCGTGCTACTTTTCATAGGTTACGCTTCTATTCCGGTGGCAATTCTAACCGGCGTGGTGAAATAACATGAATCTCGACGCGCGCATTCCAGATGGTCCGCTCGCCCTGAAGTGGGAGCGGCACAAACACGAAATCAAGCTGGTTGCTCCCAACAACAAGCGCAAGTACGAGATCATAATCGTTGGTACTGGCCTTGCCGGGGCTTCGGCGGCGGCGACATTGGCCGAACTGGGCTACAGCGTAAAGTCGTTTTGCATTCAAGACAGTCCGCGCCGCGCTCATAGTGTCGCGGCCCAAGGTGGCATTAATGCCGCGATGAATTACCAGAACGATGGCGACAGCGTGTACCGGTTGTTCTATGACACAATCAAAGGCGGTGATTTCCGATCCCGCGAGGCCAACGTCCACCGGCTTGCCGAAGTCAGTCTCAACATCATTGATCAATGTGTCGCGCAAGGCGTGCCGTTCGCTCGAGAGTATGGTGGTTACCTCACCAATCGATCATTTGGCGGCGCCCAGGTCTCGCGTACGTTTTATGCGCGCGGCCAGACTGGTCAGCAGCTTTTACTCGGCGCATACTCTGCAATGATGCGGCAAGTCAGCCTCGGCACGATCAAGCTCTTTCCTCGGACCGAAATGCTCGAACTGGTCGTCGTCAATGGTCACGCCAAAGGTATTGTTACTCGTAATCTCGTTACCGGCAAAATTGAATCGCATGCCGCCGATGCCGTCGTACTGGCGACCGGTGGTTACAGTAACGTCTTTTATCTCTCGACCAGTGGTCGCGGTTCAAATGCCACCGCCATCTGGCGTGCCCACCGCAAAGGCGCGCTGTTTGCCAATCCGTGCTTTACACAAATCCACCCGACTTGCATTCCAGTCAGTGGGGATTACCAGTCGAAACTGACTTTGATGAGTGAGTCGCTCCGTAACGACGGTCGAGTCTGGGTGCCGAAGAGCAAAAACGACAAGCGCACGCCGGCCGAGATCCCGGACAGCGAGCGCGATTATTATCTTGAACGTCGGTATCCCGCGTTTGGCAATCTCGTCCCGCGCGACATCGCGTCTCGCGCCGCGAAACAAGTTTGCGACGAAGGCCGGGGCGTTGGTCCCAGCGGCTATGGAGTCTATCTTGATTTTGGCGACGCGATTAAACGTTTGGGTGAGGACAAGGTTCGCGAGCGGTACGGCAACCTGTTCGATATGTACCACGAGATCACCAACGAGAACGCCTACCAGACGCCAATGCGCATTTACCCGGCCATCCATTACTGTATGGGCGGGCTATGGGTGGATTACAATTTGATGAGCAACTTACCGGGTTTGTTCGTCGTTGGCGAAGCGAACTTTTCCGACCACGGCGCCAACCGGCTCGGGGCAAGCGCCTTGATGCAAGGGTTGGGCGACGGTTACTTCATCCTGCCCACGACCATTGGCGATTATCTGGCCTGTCAGAAACCCGGCAGCCGGCCGAAACCGGACAGCAGCGAGTTCCGACAAAGTGAAACGGATGTCAACACGCTCTTGAAAAAGCTCCTCGCCACCAATGGTAAGAAATCCATTGACCAGATTCATAAACAACTCGGCAAGATCTTGTGGGAAAACTGCGGCATGGCGCGCACTGAAAAAAGTCTCCAGATTGCCTTGAAAGCCATCCCGGCACTCCGTGAGGAATTCTGGCAGAGCGTTATCGTGCCTGGTGTCGGTGAAGAATTAAACCAATCTTTAGAGCGGGCCGGTCGCCTCGCCGACTATCTCGAACTGGCGGAGTTGATTTGCCGCGACGCCCTGACGCGCGACGAATCCTGTGGTTGCCACCTCCGGCTTGAACACACGACTGAGGAAGGCGAGTGTAAGCGCAACGACGAAGCGTTTGCCCATGTTGCCGCGTGGGAATATACCGGCCAGACGCCGGTGCGACGCACGGAAGCGTTGCATTACGCGGAAGTTCACCTCGCGCAGAGGAGTTACAAGTGACCGCGTTCACAAAGATTGTCCGCGTCGGGTTGGAGTGCGATGACTTGTCACCGCTTTGGGCTGACCGAAACTTCACAGCACCGACAAGTCGGCGCACTCCAGATGTGGAGGTAATTGGAGCATGAACGTCAAGCTTCGAGTCTGGCGTCAGAAGAACGCAACCGCTCCGGGGCAATTTGTCGAGTACGAGGTCAAGGCCGCTACCCCTGACATGTCGTTCCTCGAAGCGCTCGACGTACTCAATGACGAGCTCGCGAAACGGGGCGATGAACCGATCGCTTTTGACCATGATTGCCGGGAAGGCATCTGTGGGATGTGTTCCTGCGTAATCAACGGCGAGCCGCACGGTCCTGAAAAAAAGGTCACCACCTGCCAGACCTATCTCCGCAGTTTCAAGAATGGTGCCACCATCACCATCGAACCGTTTCGCGCCAACGCGTTCCCGCTTATCAAGGATTTGGTCGTGGATCGCAGCGCCTTCGATCGGATCATCCAGGCCGGCGGATTCATCTCGGTGAGCACCGGCTCCGCTCCACCGGCCAATGCGATGCCGGTCCCGAAATACCAAGCAGATCTCGCCATGGATGCCGCCGCCTGCATCGGCTGTGGCGCGTGTG
>JBAXAT010000335.1:0-2847 GCA_037142335.1 Verrucomicrobiota bacterium
ACCAAATACAGAGCATACCGCCACACCAGGTATAACCCTCCAGCTTGGTGCACCGATTCGCCTAGCGCCTTCACCAATCCACGTCAACACACCAGCGAATCCAACAGCCATCATCGCAAGAAACGTTGTAGCAGGATAAAAAAACATTGATACATTATTGAGCTTCTTGAATACGCCGTACATCAAAAATAACAACCAAATCGGCACCCACAAGCGTAGCCACTTATTCTTTGTTACCGGCAAGCAGATGAAGCCAACCGCCGCAATTCGCAACCACCAATCCGTTCCCGACCACGGCTGCGGTGGACCTTGCGTCGGTGTTTCAAGGCAGAATGTCCACACATTATGGAGAAAACGATTCACTTCTCCACTAAATGTTGACCGTACTTCACTACCAGTCACAGATGTAAGCAAGCGCACATGATCCATCAACTGCCCCCAGCTGTAGAGACCTGAGTATGTCACCACTAGCGAGCCGGCGAATGCACAAGCCGTCGCCCCAGCGGTGAAAACATGCCCCCACGCCCACGGCGTCCGCCAGTCACGCCAATTTACCACTACTACCGTCAGTATCACCGCGCCAATCAGCGGATAGTTAAAGTAATGTGACCCAGTTGCCAATGAGCAAAAGATGCCGGCCCACACTGCATCCCGCAGCCGTTTCTCCTGCACATATCGAATCAGAAAACCAACCGCAGCCAATGCCAATGTCCCGCCAAATGGGTGCCCACGTACCCACCGGTAATTAATCACCGCTTCCGAATAGACGAGAAAACTTGCGGCGCATAAAAACCCAAACGCCTTGTCACGCAGGCGGCATCCAATCCAAAACAAAATCGCTGCCGCCGCCAACCCGGTTACCGCACCCAATGCGCGACTCACGCCAATGTCGTAGCTGAAGAGACGCAGTAATGCACCATTCACCACCATGTACACCGGCGGATACGGATATGGATAAACGAAATCCATCTTCACCGGCCCGACGCGCGGTGTGCCGTGGACAGTCGTCCAAGATTTCTCCATCCATTCGCCTTCGTCACCGTACCAATTCGGACTCGTCCGCAAATTCGGTAGGAATAGCAGCGCCCAGAGTGCCACCAGTCCCACCGCCAGCCATCGTTCGCGTTTCGTCATCGTTTCACAAAATAAAGTTTGATCGGTCCAAAGTTTGTTCCCGGCAACTGTCCGAGCTGTTGCCAGACTGCTGACGGCAACGCTTCCCGGTTTCCATCCACAATAAATATTGTTTCCGAAGTTGCCGCGCCACTACCGGCACCGGCCTGCGTAATCAGTAGCGGCCATTCCAACTGCGGCAACTCACCGCGACCTTCGTTATTCAATTCCACCAGCAACGGCGACCGCACATTCGGTTTGCCGGCAAGTTGCGCTGCGCACTCATCAAGCAACTGCATCCCGCCGCGTTTAGCCAGAAACTTTGCTGCCGTCAGTTTGTTTTCCATTGCCGTGCCGGCGCTGCCCTGCGCACCGCCATTGCGTTCTACAAACCGGTAATAGTCCAACATGAACACCACATTCCCAACCGCTAGCAATCCAGCCAGACTCAACGCTGTTACCGGCTTTAGGCGTTGCGCGACAGCCCCAAAGATTAAAAAATGCGCCGGAAACAGAATCGCAAAATATGTCAAGTAAGTCCACAATCCAGCTCCCGTAAAAACCGCCACTGGCACCACCAACCACAATACTAAAATCCATGTGGCACTTTTCCATTCCTTCTTTTGCACTGCGACAACCACAAGCCAAATCAGCGCCAAAATAAACACCAATCGTTGTAATAATAACAGCCAATCACTTAGCGTCGTCGTCTGCGTGAAGTGTGCCGCTTTGCGCGACCAGATTTGGTACTTGTCAAACTTCGCATCCACCGCGATGCCGAGCACGTCTTCGATTCGTCCGCCGTTCATAATCGCCAGCGCATACGAAACATTCTGTTTGCTCGGTAACCGGTAACCGGAAACCGGATGCGTCGTCACGCCGCCGAGTTTTTCCCATTGCTGGCCACCACCGACGGTGTTTGCCGCTTGCCGGAAGTCGCCCCAGTTAGTTTTTTGCTGCAAATACAAATACGGCAGCAGTGTGACCAGTGCCACCACGAGGCCGGCCGTCGCCCACCGCCAGTCAATCTTCGGCCGCAGCCACGCCACAATCACCACAACAGCAGCCGTCAACGCGATGCCGGAAAAATGAATTTGCACCACGCACAACGGCAACAAAACGCACCAGAAAATCGCCTTCGGTTTCTTACCGAGCACCAACGAGTGTACCGCCCACATCGTCGCCGTCGTGAAGAACGGCACGAAATCCTGTGCCCAGATTTTCCTGGAATAAATCACCGCCCACGGCGAAATCGCAAAAAACAATCCAGCCACAAACCCGGCCACCGGGCCGTAGTATTTTCGGCCGATGTGCCAAGCCATAACCACTGCCGTCAAACCGAGCGCCGCAATACAGCCGGACA
Source organism: Verrucomicrobiota bacterium (assembly GCA_037142335.1). Lineage (GTDB taxonomy): Bacteria > Verrucomicrobiota > Verrucomicrobiia > Palsa-1439 > Palsa-1439 > CAINDI01. The sequence continues at coordinate 2,477 of JBAXAT010000335.1, forward strand.
CAAAGACCGGACTCGCGTGAATCGCAAACATCGGGATGAGAAGATAAATAAACAGCGGCGGATTCGTCACGCCCACACTCGACATTAATCCGGCCAGCGGCAGTTTCCCGGTCTTCACAAATTGCAACGCCAAATTCGCCGCGTACGCTTCATCTCCTTGAAATTCGAGCAACCCAAAATGCGAATACCGGAGCCACGCTGCCATTGTCACAATCGCCGCCAACCCAAGCCATTCGCTACGTCGGTTCATTGGCGCACTCTCAACGGCCACCTGACATGCTGTGCTCGGTTGATACGGAATAGTTCACCCCAAATCTTCAGTGCGCGCCGGAAATTATACGGAATCCGCGTGTCGGGATCGTGCACCCAAT
>JBAXAT010000336.1:0-2837 GCA_037142335.1 Verrucomicrobiota bacterium
CCACACAATCGACCGCGGCCGTAGTAATCATCGCGCAAACCACCCATCAGCGGACCGACAAAACCCGTGCAATGCGGGCATTTAATTTTCCACATCATAACTTCAACAACTCCGCGACCTGTGTCACATCCTTATCCCCTCGCCCACTCAAATTGACAATGATGGCCGAACGCTTACCGAGTTGCCGGGCGTGTTTCATCACATACGCAATCGCGTGAGCTGATTCCAAAGCCGGGATGATTCCCTCAGCCCGCGAGCAGAATTGAAATGCCTCTAACGCCTCCGAGTCTGTGGCATAACTGTACTCAATCCGTTTCAAATCTCGCAGATAGCTATGTTCCGGTCCGACTGCCGCGTAATCCAAGCCGGCACTGACCGAGTGCGTCAACATTATTTGTCCATCCAGGTCCTGTAACACAAACGTCCGCGTCCCTTGCAAGACGCCGAGTGAGCCGCCTTTCTGAAACCGGGCCGCATGTTGCCCTGGCTTGATCCCTCGTCCACCACCTTCGACTCCGATCATGCGAACGTGACGGTCTTTCAAAAACGCATGAAATAGCCCAATCGAATTCGATCCGCCTCCGACGCATGCCACTAATGCATCCGGTAAGCGTTTCTCCTTAGCTAAAAATTGACGGCGCGCTTCCCGGCCGATAACTGCTTGAAAATCTCGTACCATCATCGGATACGGATGTGCGCCGAGCACACTGCCCAGAATATAATGTGTCGAACGGACGTTTGTTACCCAATCGCGTATTGCCTCACTGATCGCTTCTTTTAATGTGCGTTGTCCTGCCGCCACCCCACGTACGTCGGCGCCAAGTAACCGCATCCGGCAAACATTCAGAGCTTGCCGAACCATGTCCACTTCGCCCATGTACACAACGCACTCCATCCCAAACATCGCCGCCACCGTGGCCGTTGCCACGCCGTGCTGTCCAGCTCCCGTCTCGGCAATAATACGCCGTTTGCCCATCCGTTTTGCCAATAAAACCTGGCCAATGGCGTTGTTAATTTTGTGGGCGCCGGTATGTAGTAAATCTTCGCGTTTGAGATAAATTTTTGGCCCGGCCAGTTCGCGGGTTAGCCGCTCCGCAAAATACAGTGGCGTCGGTCGTCCGACGTAGTCACGCAAGTAATAGTCCAACTCCTGCCGAAACTTCCGGTCACGCTGCGCCTTGGCATATTCCCGTGCCAACTCCTGTAACGGTGCCATTAGCGTCTCCGGCACGTACATGCCGCCGTACGGTCCAAAGTGACCGCCGCTATCAGGAGCTGATTTTAGTTTTGTCTGCACGCTTTAAAAAATCTCCGCAATTTCTCCGGGTCCTTCCGACCGGGCTCGATTTCCACGCCACTAGCTACGTCCACTGCAAATGGTTCCGACTGTCGGATTGCCGCATCAACATTTTCCGGCGTCAACCCACCCGATAAAATGATTGGCGGTCGCAGCAATGTTTTCGCTTGCCGCGCCAGCGTCCAATCAAACGTCTGACCGGTACCACCCCGTTGCTCTACAGTGTAAGTATCGATCAGCAGAGCGTCAACATCGTACTCCGCCGCTGACCGCAACGAATCCACATCGCGCATCCTAATTGCCTTGATAATCTTGACTGGCAACTGCAACTGACGGCAAAACACCGGTGACTCCTCGCCGTGTAATTGCACTGCATCCAACCGGCACGCCTCAATTACCGTCGCAATACCGACTGCTGACTCATTCACAAACACGCCAACTTTCGTCACGAATGGCGGCAAGGCTTTACAAATCTTCACCGCCTCCGCCACTGGCATGTATCGTTTGCTTGGCCGGTAAAAGATAAAACCTAGTGCATCCGCACCAAGTTCGACTGCCAGCCGGGCATCAGCCAGATTTGTAATACCGCAAATTTTAATTCGGGGCGTCATCCCAACAATTCCTGCATCTTACTGGCGATGTCCCTGCTCCGCATCAACGACTCGCCAACTAAAATCGCCCGCGCTCCTACGCCGGTAACGCGCTGGACATCCGCCCGGCTATTAATTCCGCTTTCGGCGACGATGATCTTACCGGTCGGTATTCGCGCTGCCAGCTTTTCCGTTGTTGCCAAGTCGGTACGAAATGTTTTCAAATCGCGATTATTGATACCGATGATTTCGGCATTGGCATTCAAGGCGCGGTCGAGTTCCCGGTCATCATGCACTTCGACCAATGCGGCGAGATGCAACTCGCCGGCCAGTGTCTGGTAATCTTTCAATTGTGCGTCGTCAAGAATCGCCACGATCAACAAAACCGCATCCGCACCGGCAGCCGCCGTTTCGTGAAGCTGGCGTTCGTCGATAATGAAATCTTTCCGCAGCAACGGCAACTGGACAGCTTGTCGGATGAGTCGCAGATATTCGAGACGCCCTTGAAAAAACTTTTTGTCGGTCAATATCGACAACGCCGTTGCGCCGGCGGCTTCGTATTCTCGGGCAATCTTGACCGGGTCGAAATCGGCACAAATGATACCGGCAGATGGCGAAGCCTTCTTGACTTCGGCAATCAATGCCACGCCATTTTGCCGGAGGAGCACACCGGTAAAGTCCCGGTCATCCTTGCGGACACTGGCAACAGTCGGACGTAAGTGTGCAACTTCCCGTCGTTTTTCGGCGACAATTTCAGCGAGAATGTCAATCTTCATCGCTGACACCTTGTTTGCGCTGGCGGGGTTGCCCACCCTTGAGCCAGGCACCGATAAACGGATCCAACGCGCCATCCATTACACCTTGCACATCGCTGGTCTGGCAACCAGTGCGGAGATCTTTAACCATTTGGTAGGGCTGGAAAACATAGCTGCGAATCTGGCTACCCCAGG
>JBAXAT010000337.1:0-2817 GCA_037142335.1 Verrucomicrobiota bacterium
GGGGCGTTCTGCGCACCGTTGATCGAAATCGTGAACGTGATGGACTCGCCAAACGCAACGCGGGCCTGATCGACCGATGCCGACACTGAGACGTCGGCGAACGCCCGAGCAGCCGTCACCAACATGGTAATGATCAGCGAGAACCTCATTTCACCAATCCTTGTCCGGTTCGCCCCGCGCTTTCAAGTCCTTCATTTGCAGTTCTGGGAAGAAATTCCAATTGCGCTCTTCCTCACGCAAGTTATCGAGTAACGCTGCCGCGCGTTGTTTGTCTAGGTTATCGCCCTGGCTCGGCTGTCCGCTGGCTTCTTGCGGGTCCGGTGATTTCGAAGGCTCGGACGGCTTCTGTTGCTCAGGCTCCTTCTGGTCCTGATTCGATTGTGGCTGCTGTTGCTGCTGAGATTGATCCTGTTTCTGCTGATCCGGCTGATTCTGTTTATCGGACTGCGACTTCTGTTGCTGTTGCTGTTGCTGACGCTGCTGTTCCTGTTTCTTCGACAACTCCTCAATCTTCTTCTTCAAGAAGTCCCGATTGAACTTCGCATCCACATCCTTCGGATCGAGCGCGAGCGAATCTTCAAATGCTTTGAGCGACTTCTTGTAGACCGGCATTGCGCCTTCGGATGATTGCGACTCGGCGGTCTGCCCTAGCCGGTACAAGGTATTGCCGAGATTATACGATGCCCGCTGTTGCAACTGCCGGTCTAGCGCCGCCGTCGCACGCTCGAATGCCACCTCTGCCGTCTGGTAATCGTTAGTCCGGTAATCCCGCACACCGCGATTATAGATCTCTGCCGGCAACTCCGCCGCGTTCACCACGCCAGCCCAACCGACCAACAACAGCAACACCATTGTCCGCTTCCGGTCCGACACGAACATCTCGATGACGATTAATAGCACCGCGATTCCTAGTGGCCACTGGAAGCGCTCGAAATACCGTTTCTGCAGTCGCTCCTCATAGTCCTTGCGTTTGAGTTGCGCGATACCTTTCTCGTACACCGTATCCATACCGAAGTCCCCGGCCGCGCTACGCACGTAAATCCCCTGCGTCTTTAACGCAATCTGCTTCAACGTCTCCTCGTCGAGCCGCGACTTCACGACTTTGCCTTCCCGGTCTTTCAAAAACTCCATCCCTTTGCCGTCTTCCCGGACGGGAATCAACTCGCCGTCCGCCGTGCCCACGCCAATTGCAAAAATCCGCACCCCCGCCTGCGCCGCCTCATCTACCGCCGCCAACGTGTCACCCTCCGTAGCCTCGCCGTCCGTAATCAGCACGATCGCCCGGTCGCCTCCTTCCCCGGCTTCAAACCCCTTCAATGCCGTCCGCACCGCCGTCCCGATCGCCGTCCCGCCGTGTGGAATCAACCGCGGCTCGGCATCCCGGAGTGTCAGCCGAAACGCCTCGTAATCGATTGTCAGGGGACACTGCACGAACGCCGTACCAGCAAACGCGATCAAGCCGACCCGGTCGCCTTCGAGTTTCGCCAGTAGATCTTCCACGCCAAATTTCGCCTGCGCCAACCGGTTCGGCCGCACGTCCTCCGTCAACATACTCTTCGACACATCGAGTAGCACAAACACGTCGACGCCCTTCCGTTTTACCTGCCGCCACTCAAACCCCCAACGCGGCTGCGACCATGCCAACACCGCCCACAGGATACCGGCCACCAGCAGGATTGTTTTCCAAACCCGCGCCACCGGTCGAACCGACTGCGTCAACCGGTCCGCCAACGGCGGCGACGCAAAACGTTCCAGTGCTCGTCGGCGCACCCGGTAAGCCCACGCGAGCATGACCGCCAGCACCGGCACTCCGGCCAAAAACCACAACGCAATGGGCTGACCGAATTGCATCATGGCAAACTCCGCAGCCGGGTGTTCTCCAGCACCACCGCCAGCAGTAAGCAGCCCAGACCGGACGCGAGAAACCAGTGAAACAACTCCGTCCACTCCTCATACTTAACCGTCTCAATCGCGTGTTTCTCCAGATTGTCGATCTGCTCATATGTCTGCTTCAGCGATGCCGTGTCCGCCGCGCGAAAATACTGTCCACCGGTCGTCACCGCGATTTCCTTTAACAAATCCTCATCCAAATCCGCCCGCGTGTAACCGGCTAATCGTCCCTGCGCGTCCGCCACCGGTACGGGCTCCTGCGTATTCGACCCCGCGCCGATCGTGTAGATGCGCACATTGAACTGTTTCGCAGCCTTCGCGGCTTCCAGCGCGGGCGGCGTCCGCACATTTTCGCCACCGTCGGTCAGCAACACAACCACCTTGCTTTTCGCCTTCGTGTCGCGAAGCCGGTTGACGCCCGTGCCGATACCGGCGCCGATGGCGGTATTGCCTTCGACCAAACCGACCCGGACCCGGTCGAGGTTGCGCTCCAACCAATCATGATCCAGCGTCAACGGACTTGCGACGTAGGCGTGCGTGCCGAACACCACCATGCCGACCCGATCGTTCGGTCGCGCCCGGATGAAATCGCGCACAACATCCTTTACCGCCTCAACTCGCGTCGCGCGCTGGCCGTGGCGTTCGTAATCAACCGCGTTCATGCTGCCGGAGATGTCGAGCACCAACACGATGTCGATGCCTTCCGTCTTCAACCGGCTTTCGCTCCGCCCGATCTGCGGCCGCGCCAATGCCACCACCAAACCCGCCAACGCCAGCCCGCGCAGACCGGTCAGCACCGTTGGCCCAAGCCGTGCCCAAATCGAAACCGCCCCGCGCGCCGGTAAGATCGACGAGAACTGCAACCCGCCCCGGTCGGCCAACCGGCGCTGTCGCCAGAGCCAGACCGGCAAGAGCAGCAGCAGCAAC
>JBAXAT010000338.1:0-2812 GCA_037142335.1 Verrucomicrobiota bacterium
ATCCACTTAACGCCTTCGTATGCCCGGCGCGTCGCGCCGGCAATATCGCTGCCGCTGCCAGTCACACCAAGTACTCGACCGCCGGCGGTGACGACTTGGCCATCTTGAAACTTGGTGCCGGCGTGAAACACTGTGACGTTAGCCAACTTCCCGGCGGCTGGCAATCCTGCAATCACACGGCCGCTTTCGTAATCACCGGGATAACCACCGGCTGTCAATACCACACACACTGCCGCACCAAGTTTCCATTTTAATTCAAACCTGTCCAATGTGCCATCCGCCGTGGCGATACACGCCTCAACCAAATCAAAATCCATCCGCGGCACTACGGCTTGGGTTTCCGGGTCGCCAAACCGGCAGTTAAATTCCAAAACTTTCACTCCTGTCGGCGTCAACATCAACCCGGCATAGAGCACACCACGATAATTAATTCCATCCGCTTTCAGCCCGGCCAGAGTCCGAATAAAAATTTCAGCCGCATCCACCGTCAAGCCAACCGGCGAATACGCGCCCATACCGCCGGTATTCAACCCGGTATCTCCGTCTCCAACACGCTTATGGTCTTGAGCTGGCGCGAGAATTTTCACGGTGTCATCAGAAACAAGTGCCATTACACTGACTTCTTCGCCGGTCAAACATTCTTCGATGACAACCTGGCTGCCAGCTTCACCGAAGGCGCGTTTTTCCATGATGTCGGTAATCGCCTGCTCAGCCTCAGCAACCGATTGTGCCACGATTACCCCTTTACCGGCAGCTAAGCCGTCGGCTTTAACAACAATCGGCACACCATGGTTTCGGACGTAAGCGCGAGCGTCTGCCGGTTTGTCGAAGATGCCGGCAGCAGCCGTGGGAACGTTGTGTTTCAGGAGAAATTGTTTTGAGAAAACCTTACTGCCTTCGAGTTGCGCCGCCGCCTTGGTCGGCCCAAAGATACGGAGCTGCTTGGCTTGAAACGCATCGGCGATACCGGCGCACAATGCGACTTCCGGACCGACGACAGTAAGATCGATTTTTTGTTCCGCCGCGAACGCTGCCAGCTTGGTAATGTCAGTAACCGCCAGCGGCACACACTCGGCCAATTCGGAGATACCGGGGTTGCCGGGGGCGCAAAAGATTTTTGTGGCGTGCCGGCTCTGCGCCAGTTTCCAGACTAAAGCGTGTTCGCGACCGCCGCCGCCGATGACCAGAATTTTCATAACTCGCGCCGCGCACTCTAGGCGCGCTCGCCAACCCGGTCAACACGAAAGCAACTGGTACCAGTGAAATTTGGAACGGAAATTTGCCACAGGTTACCGGGGCACGGCAGGCAGGATTTTGAATTCTAGAATGGCATTGAACGGCACGTGTGTTTCGCCCAGTACCGGATCGGCGATGACAAACATATCGCCAGCCGTAATTGCCGGCAAAATCTTCGAGCCATACACGCTACCGTCGGCAAGGTAGAGTTGATATCTGACCACCGCTGGCATAAGCGCGTGCAGTACAACCGCGGCGACATCTCGATCCAGCAGAATCCGCCGGTAACCAAAGATGACAGTATTCAAGCCCACGTATGAATTGTCCATGTCATGAAATGTGCCATCCATGAAGTCGCCGTTTTTGAGCGCGACGCCAGTCCGGCTGGTATTAAACGACGGCCACTGACTGGGATTGCCGGGCTGGCAAATAATACCGGCCACATCAAGCGGTGATGCCTTAAATTTCAAGCCCCGCCCTTCCAGATAAATTTCCGATTCTGTTCCCCGCACCAGCAGTACCGGTTGGACTGAGCCGTTGCGGAAGACTACCCACCGGTGAATCGAATTGGTCGCAGGCATAGCGCTCGGCTCAAATTTGGCATTCACCAGAAAGGCCAGCGGTATCATTGCTGTGCCACCACCATTCAGGTTAATCAGCAAGCCGCCGAGCGGGCTAAGTGTGACATTGCCTTCATAAACCGCGCCAGTCAAAGTCCGGAGCGTGCCGGTGCGGGCGGACGCGTCGAATGCCAGCAACAACAGCAAGCCCACTGCGATTGACAATAACCGGTACATGGGGTTACCGCTGGTACAACGGCACATAATGATACGGCAGCGCGAGCAGTGTGGTGTAGACGGCGGTGGTGTAAACCGACCCGGGATCGCTGCCTTGCTTTTCCCAGTAGGCGAGATCGCCTTGCCGGCGCACAGACTTTAGTAGACTGGCACGGAGATTGACATACCACTGTTTCCACGTTTCGCCGCCAATCATATATTCCGCCGGTCCGGCATAAAAATGGCCATAGGCGACATAACCAGTTTTTTCACTGAAATGTTGGACAAGAAACTCGGAACCGGTTTTTACCTTCGGGTCGTCATACCGGCCCAGCACTTGCAGCGAGTAAACCGCCGCCGCCGTGCGCGCAAAACCGGCGGCGCCGTGGGGCTGATAGCCGAACCCGCCGGTCTTCGCGTCGTAACAGGCATGGATGTATTTTGCTGCATTATCCAATGCGGTCTGCGGCACGTCCAAGCCAACCTCCTTCGCTGCTCGTAAGGCCACCACCTGCAACACCGTTACTGAAATATCTGCGTCACTCGCTACTGGCGAGTAGCGCCAACCGCCTTCGCGATTTTGCGCCCCGACAATCACATGCACCGCTTTCTCTAGCTTCGGTCGGATTGTCTCGGATTTCGTTTGTCCATACAATTCTGCCAGCACGATGGTGGCAATGCCGTGGCCGTACATGTATTGGCCACCACGGCGCACCGTGATGAATTTTCCATCGCTTTGCAGCGTTTCTAATAAATATTGCCGGCCCGCAGCCACGATTTTGCCAAACTCACCTTCGTTC
>JBAXAT010000339.1:0-2788 GCA_037142335.1 Verrucomicrobiota bacterium
CTCTTTCAGGGAAACATTAGTTTATGGCACTCACAAAAAACAACCTCAAACACTTGAATTGACATTCCCGCCAATGCTGACTGGGAACAAAACATCTATTCGACAAGCAGGTCATCCCACTGCCCCAATTCAATGTTGATGTAGACGAGAACTTGGATGCGATTGTGATGAAGACATTAGAAAAGCGTGCGGACGGTCGATATCCAACGGCTAAGGAACTGTTAGTCTGATTTTCCTATTTAACCGGGCACAATCGCAACTGTGTTCCTGAACGACAATATCGGCGCGGTGAAATAGTCACCGCGCCGATAGTTATTGTAGCCGGTAGTTTACCGCTAAGGTCTAATTTGCATACTTGGTGTAAATTAGAAGAAAGCTGTCTGCTTCGTCTAGTTTACCTATCAAACCTTGCCCGTTTGGCATCGAGGCTTTTACGTTAAGCTTTACTCCGCCACCGCTAACTTTTTCGATGGTTACTCCAAGCTCAACCGTGCTGACAGTACCATTTACATAACCTTGCTCTTTATCTGAATTTGTAACTTTCCCGATTTCATTCATCGCGCGGATAGCAGCTGAAAACGCCCTATCATATGAGAGGTTCTTGTAATCAGCCATCCTGTTCACCGAAGTGCCACCCATAACACAACCGGTCATGACTACAGCTATCAACGCAACTAATCGAATTTGTAACGTTTTCATTTAACCTATCTCCATGTGATGTTTAGGATTGCTTCAGCTTGCTTATTCTTGCCAAGCATTCAGTATTGTTAATACCAACATTAACTCGACATTTCCCACAGGTGCAATCAAAATCGGGCCTTCCTGCTTACCTTAGGTTTCACTGAACGAACTATCCATGTCCAGAATGAATTCCCGTATGGGTTGACGATGATCCCGTAATTCCTCAATCCAGATTCCCGACAACCGCATCAACTCCGCCAGATTCCTCGGCTGCGTCAGAACTTCCGTCTCGAAGCGACTCATTTGGCTGGTGGAAGCGGCTTGGTGTTTACTGGCTCGCCCACCCACCACTTGCCACATCGTCGGATTGACTGCGGACGTTCAGCGTCATTGGTATCTTCGTAACCCGCCAGACGGCTAAAGATCGATTGTCGCAGCCATGCAACCAGTGAGTGTTGAGTATTCTTGCCTATGCGCCAATTATCCAACAGACCACAACTCCTTACAGTCAGCTCCAGTGCCTCATCCAGTTCGCGGTAGACCAGCAGTCCCGCATCGAAGGTGATGGTCGTCGCCCCATGAAATTCCAACTTCAACGCCCATCAAAACGAACTCTCAGATCCTGTTTTTGCCTTCAACCATTGGATTCTTCGTATTTTATTACTGCCACAGCGAGGAAACCCTTTGTTTATGGGGCTGAACTATATCTCACTGCCTCCGGCGTGGGAAGCACATCCGTGAAATATGGGCTAAGTTCTGGTCTTGGAGATTGACTGCGCCGGTGTTAACTCCTAGCCTGTCACCCAGTAACGCAGTCATTTTACACTGTCGGCAAATACTGGTAAACAGAGCGAACACTAATGTCGGCATAAGGAGAAGATTATGACTATTACAGCCTTCAGTTGGCTCACTGAACTCTGCGCCTTGATTTACATCGTTGGTCTGGCCGTTTGCGCTTGGGCTTACCGGGAGAGTCAGAAACCCGGATACTTTGTCGTCGGCGTGTATTTTGCTTTCACGTTCTGCACATTGATCGTATTACCGGCCATCAACAACGCTAGGTACAAGGCGTGGCAGGTACAGCAGCCTCCAATTCAGGCCCACACGGCAGACAGGTCTGACACTATCGCCTCAGCGCCCCCACTCAGCCCCGTCGTTATCCCACCGCGTCTTCTAGCAGTTCGTTTTCCCGTTGGTCCGATTCTGCTGATTACCGGGCTGTGCCTTCTTGCGCGGCGCGAACGCAAGCAGGCCGAACCATCCGCTGGAGGCAACGCGGCTCCGCCGCGCGCCTCAGCTTGAGCGTTAAGCCTTCGCGTAAACTTCGGCGCCTTTTGCGACGAACTCCTTCGACTTCGCTTCCATGCCTTGCTTGAGCGCTTCTTGTTCGGCGATGCCTTGCTCCGCGGCATACTGGCGCACGTCGTCGGTGATTTTCATCGCGCAGAATTGCGGGCCGCACATCGAACAGAAATGCGATAGCTTTGCGCCTTCGGCCGGTAACGTCGCGTCGTGGAAGTCGCGGGCAACTTCGGGGTCGAGCGCCAGATTAAATTGATCTTCCCAACGGAATTCAAACCGCGCCTTACTGAGCGCGTCGTCCCGTGTGTGTGCGCCGGGATGGCCTTTGGCCAAGTCGGCGGCGTGTGCGGCAATCTTGTAGGCGATGACGCCTTGGCGAACATCTTCCTTGTCCGGTAAGCCAAGATGTTCCTTCGGCGTGACGTAGCAGAGCATCGCGCAGCCGTACCAGCCAATCATCGCCGCGCCAATCGCGCTCGTGATGTGATCGTAACCGGGCGCGATATCGGTCGTCAGCGGACCGAGCGTATAGAACGGAGCCTCGTGGCACCACTCCAGTTGCTTGTCCATGTTCTCTTTGATGAGGTGCAGCGGCACGTGGCCGGGGCCTTCGTTCATCACTTGCACGCCATGCGCCCAGGCACGCGTCGTCAGTTCGCCTTGCGTGAACAACTCGGCAAACTGCGCCTCATCATTCGCGTCGGCAATCGAGCCGGGCCGCAGCCCGTCGCCGATGCTGAATGCCACGTCGTACGCGGCCATGATTTCACAGATCTCATCCCAGTGCGTGTAGAGGAAGTTTTCC
>JBAXAT010000340.1:0-2763 GCA_037142335.1 Verrucomicrobiota bacterium
CGGCAATTTTGCCGGCCGCACATGACTCAATGGTCTTCAAACCGATACATGGAATATCGAATCTGAAATCCTGATTTGGCTTGCTGACTTTGACGACAATTCCACCACCCTTTTCACCGGCCAGTTCGCCGCCACGACGGATACAGGCGTCGGTGCCTTCAAAACCTTCGACCGCCAAAACCGTGCCTTGCTTGACGACGACAGTCTGCCCGATATCAAGCCGGCTAATTTCTTTGGCAATTTTCAAACCAAATGCGATGTCATCCTGTTGTTCCTTGCTCGGCTTACTGCGCGTGAGGTTGCCGGCTTGCGGCACGGCGTCGCCGAGGAACGGTCGCGGATCGAGCAACGTGACGCCATCCTTGCCGAGTTCTTCGGCGATTGCGCCGAAGATGGTTTCGGCATTACGAACTTCGAGCCGGGCGGCGACGGCAATCATCCGCAAATCGAGGCTGAGATTTTTGAAAAGATTAGCCGGCGTGATACCGCCGGCCATGACAGCACGCTTGATGCCGCGCTTTGTAAAGACTTCGCTAAGTTTGTTGAGCTGGCCGAGCCTGACCCATTCGATTTCATCGGCAGCTTGGTCAATCGCCGGTTGAGTTTCGCCGGTAAAGGCAGCGGCGATGACCCGGCAACCTTGTTGTCGGGCTGCACGCGCCAGAATCAACGGAAACTCACCGTTGCCAGCAATAATACCAAGTAGTTCCATAACGGCGCGATTGTTGCCGGTCACCGCGAAGTTGGCAAGCAATTCTAGCGCTGAACTTCGCGGATTAAACGCAAGAATCGCGCTGATTTTTCTTTATCAAGACCATTCACCGTCGTAGCGAGCCGCTCCGTCCAGTTGCTTTCGGAGATTGGGCCGGGCACATTGAAACGCATCTCTTGTGCGAAAACGTCGGTGATCATAAAGATTGCCAGCCACGAGTTGGATGCCAGCACTTGCCGGCAAAATGCTTCATGTAAGGCCGGCGTGAACTCGCGCGGCACGTTGTTTTCGTCGCCACCGGCCCATTGCATGAAGCGTTGCAGTTCCAACCAAGTGATATAGGCGTTGTGATGATCTTGCTTGGCGCGCGCGGCTTCGTGAGAGTTCCAAAGTTGTCTAAAATACGCCGCCAATGGTTCGTGGTCGTGTGTCGCCGGCGTAACGATGCTCAGCCGCGGATATTCCTTGCCGGCCACGAAGGTATAATCTGGATTACGTTCCCAATACGGAATCTTGAAACCGGGAATACCTAGCTTCGCCAAATTCGGCCGGACATACTCCGGTACTACACCCAAATCTTCCGCCACCACCACGGTCTCACCGGCGGCTTCCCGGATCATCGCCAGTAACGCCTCACCGTGTCTGCAATTTGCCTGCTGATGCGCCGGCGTGTCGTCGGCAAACGGGAAGAATCGTGGCAAACGGCCATTCGTTCGCTTCGCCGCTTGTGCTTCATCCAAATCGGTGAATTGCCAGTTCTCCTGTGGTCGCCACGGAAATGCAAACACCCGGTAAAATCCCAGCACGTGATCAATCCGAAATAAATGAAAAATCGCACTCGTCTGCTGGACACGCCGGTGCCACCACGCAAACTTATGTTTCTTGTGCTCGTCCCACCGGTAGAGCGGAATGCCCCAGTTCTGCCCCCACTTCGCCGTGAATTCATCTGGCTTAAACATTGGCTCCGGCGGTGCACCGCCGCTCCACGTCAGGTCAAACAACTCCCGGTTGCCCCACACATCCGCGCTGTACCGGCTCACACCGAACGGAATATCCCCCATTAACGCCACGCCCTGCGTCTCGGCAAACCGGCGCACGTCGCGCCACTGCTCATGCGCGCCCCACTGCCCATACGCGTAAACTTGCCGGCACTCTGCCAATTTTTCAAGCAACGCCTTCGGCACGCTATCTGGCGCTTGATGCTCGGCTTGCCACGATTCCCAGTTGTCGTTGCCGCCATTCTCATCGAGCAATGCCCGGTACAGTGTGTAATCCGGCAACCATGGATTTGTCTTCGCAAAATCGGCAACCACTTTGCGCTGCCCGGCGCGCTGGAAAGCCGCCCACAACAACTCGCGCTTCAATGCCTTCACTTGCCGGTAGCGGACCGGCCCACTCCGTAATGCTGTGCGCGTTTCGCCGGTCACAAGTCGGTCGAAATCCGCCGGCAACAAATCAGGTAACGCCGCTGGTGTCGTCGCAATCGTGGTCGGCTCCAGTGCCATCGCGCTAATCGCGTTGTACGGACTGTTGTCTGGTCCCGTCTCGTTGATCGGCAACAATTGCAACAAGCCCAGCCCATGCTGGTGACACCAGGCAATCATTTCCTTGACCGCCGTCGTGTCGCCAATACCGAGATCGTCTGCCGTGCGCATTGCAAACACTGGACACAGGACGCCAGCCATTTTTTTATCGGGAACCAGTTTCATTGCGCCTCCAAAGCCAGCAACCTGCGTTTCAACGGCAAGCCCAAACTAAATCCACCGAGTCCACCACCGCTGGCCACAACCCGGTGACACGGCACAAAAATGGGGGTCGGATTCGCGCCACACGCCCCGCCAACCGCCCGCGCCGCATTCGGTTTGCCAATTTGTTTAGCAACCCACGCGTAGGTTCGCGTTTCACCGTACGGAATTTTTCGGAGTGTCCGCCAGACCGCTTGCTGAAATGTCGTCCCGGCAGCGAGGTCGAGCGGCGCAGTGAATTGGACCGGTTTACCAGTGGCAAATTGCTGGAGTTGCCGTCCGGCAGTGCGCACAAACGACGGTGTT
>JBAXAT010000341.1:0-2756 GCA_037142335.1 Verrucomicrobiota bacterium
TACGAACGCACGCTCAACAATGCTGCGGCGGACAAGCCCGTATTCCACATCGATCTCGGCGACACATTCATGACAGAGAAATACACCAACCGCGCCGCTGCTGCGCAACAGTATCTCGACCAGCGCCGGTATTTTGATCTGCTGGGCGTGCCGGTTCATCTTGTTGCCGGCAACCACGACGGCGAGGGCGGCCGGTATCTCGACGGGACGACGAATAATCTGGCGATTTGGTCGCGGGCGATGCGGCTGCGCTACTTCCCCGGACAGGAGCGTAACTACTATTCATGGGAACACGGTAACTCGCTGTTCGTCGTGCTCGACCCATACTGGTTCACTCCCCGGCAACGCCGCGACGACGACAACTGGGTCCGCACCCTTGGCAAGGCGCAATACGACTGGCTGAAGAAGACGTTGGAGACGAGCAAGGCGACATTCAAGTTTGTCTTCATTCATCAGCTCGTCGGCGGCCTTGACCGGGCGGGACGCGGCGGGGTTGCGGCGGCGCCGTTCTTCGAGTGGGGCGGCCAAAACCCGGATGGAAAAGATGTCTTCCAGGAGCAGCGCCCTGGCTGGGCGCTGCCAATTCATCAGTTGCTCGTCAAGAACCGCGTCAACATCGTCTTTCACGGCCACGACCACCTTTATGCCGAGCAAGACCTCGATGGCATCGTCTATCAGGAAGTCCCGCAACCCGGTGATCCCCACGGCAACACCCGCAGCGCCGAGGAGTATGGCTACAAGCAGGGCATCATCCTCGGTAGTTCCGGCCACCTTCGCGTTGTTCTTACCACCAGCCAAGCAACGGTGGAGTACATCCGCACCGACCGGTCGGTGGCGCACTCGTACACAATTCACTCAGGCAACCAACCATGAAAACCATCATCCTGGCAGTCGCGCTCGCAGCATCCGGCCTCCATGCCGCCCACCCTTACACGGTCGTCGGTACTGGGCAAACCCAATGCTACGACAACACCGGCGTCATCACTGCGCCCAAACCTAGCCAGCCGTTCTATGGTCAGGACGCACAGCATCCGGGTGTGTCGCCGGCTTACAAGCTTAGCGATGATGGCCTAACGGTTCATGACATCAACACTGGGCTGACCTGGCAACGCAGCCCAGATACCACTGGTACCGGCGCGCCGAACAGCAGCGCCAAGCTGACCGTCAAGCAAGCGGCGGCGTTACCAGCCAAACTCAATACCGCAAAGTTCGGTGGGTTAAGCGACTGGCGGCTGCCAACGATCAAGGAACTCTACTCGCTTATTATTTTCAGCGGCGTTGACGCCGGTCCGGAAGATACCGGCCATCGGACGCCGTTCATTGACACGAAGTATTTCAAGTTTGCCTACGGTGACACCAATGCTGGCGAGCGCCCCATTGATTCGCAATGGGCCACCAGCACCATGTATGTTGGCAACCCGAACCAGATGTTCGGCGTAAATTTCGCCGATGGTCGCATCAAGGGCTATGGCACCACGATGCCGGGGCGGGGCGAGAAGAAGTTCTTCGTAATCTGCGTCCGTGGCAATCCGCAGTACGGCCAAAACGATTTCCACAACAACGGCGACGGCACAATCACCGACCGGGCGACCGGATTGGTCTGGCAGAAAAATGATTCCGGTAAAGGCTTAAACTGGGAACAAGCGCTGGCATACGCCGCCAATCTCAAAGGTGGTTGGCGATTGCCCAGCGCGAAGGAACTCCAAAGCATCGTCGACTACACCCGCTTCCCGGCCATCCAGCCAATCTTCCAAATTTCCAAGCTGCCGGACGGTGAATATCCGTTCTACTGGACGAGCACCACCCATGTTGGTGGTCCGCCGGACCGGCAAGGCGGCGCGGCAGTGTATGTGAGTTTTGGGCGCGCGCTTGGCTGGATGCAATTCCCGCCCGGCGTTGGCGAGCATCGGCTGCTCGACGTACATGGGGCCGGTGCGCAACGTAGCGATCCGAAAGCCGGTAACCATGCTGATTTTCCCCACGGTCGAGGCCCACAAGGTGATGTCATCCGTATCTACAATTTCGTCCGCCTCGTGCGAGGCGGTTTGATCAATTGAAACTGGATTGGGCTTGGCACGCCAAGTGCCTAGATGTATTTTAGAACATGTCTGACCGAGTTAATTTAGACGCAGGATGTTCGCAGTTAACTGAGGGAATTATTATGACGAAGCGTTTCTGCTATTGGTTGATGTTTCTAATTCCGATTGTAGCTTGTCCGGTGTTCGTCTTTGGTTACGCCAACGACGGTGAGGATGGCGGACCACACCGGAAAATCAATCAGATCGCGCTGAAGATTTTCGCGGAGAAGGCGGCGAAGGACCCGATCCTCGGTAAATACAATTTCTACCCGACATGGAAGGAGTACAGCCTCTTTGGTTCCACCGCCAAGGACCAGCCATTTACTGTCGAGTCATTGACTGTCACTGTCAAAGGTGATTGGTATAAGAACGACAAGCTGGCCGGCGGGAAATTCTGCAAGGAAGACAAAGTCCGCGATACGTTCCCATGGTGGATCATCGAAGGTGGCTTTAATGCAGATGAACCAGAGGCGTTCATGGCACTGCGCCATTTCTACGATCCAAAGAACCCGGCCGCCCCGCACTTGACAGATTTGACGGATGGTTACATCGGAGAATGGGTCACGCAAAGCATCTTCCTAATGGGCGAGAACCCGAAGGTCAACGCGCGCGACTGGGCGCTCTACGGGTCGAGTAATTCACTCCAAGAAGCGACCCGGTCGTTTGCTGCGGCTGCCA
>JBAXAT010000342.1:0-2747 GCA_037142335.1 Verrucomicrobiota bacterium
GACACAATGACCTTGTTCCGTGATGGAATGACCTTGATTTGACGGCAAAAAAGGCCGATTTGGGCGAAAATCGCGCCATGGAAGGCCATAACGGGTTGAATTGGGGATAACTCGGGTTGCTTGAACGGAATCCAGACGGAGGGTTGGCCGGGTTTGGGTTTCAGGCCAGTGTGGTCGGACTTTGGCTGTTGGTACTCGTCCGGGAAGATGTCTTGGAGAGTGCAGCGAAACCCGGTGCGGAAGATTGGCGCAAGGCCCGGCACTGCATGGCGGCGGGGACATTCTCACAAATTCCGTCCGGGTTGCCGGATAAATGAAACTATTTTTATCCCACCTCCGGGCGTGTCGAAATCCGGTAAGCGACGGCGGGTGTGTTCGGAGTCGGTGTCTGAACGACTTCCTAAAAGCTATTTCGCCGGCCAGTGTTATAGCGGCAGCTGGAACCGGAGAATCACGGAGAATCGTGGTCTGGTTCCACTGTTAAGTAGTCGTCAGCGGGAACAGTGCGACACCGATTCCGGACCGGCGCGTTAGCCGATAGCCGCTGGCACCAGCGCTCCGTAATGGAGCGGATAGAAACGCTCCATGCGTTTCTTTAAGACTTTGGCGATGATAAACAGTTCGCACGCCTTGACGAACCGCACCCGGGATTCAATCTTGGCCAACGTGCCGCGCGTCAGATGCAAGCCACGTTTCTCACAACACCCGGCCAGTTCTTTCTGGCTCAGGCCGGACTCAATGCGGAGCTTCCGGATCAACGGTCCCAACACGTTGATTGATTGCGCTATTGGCTTGGTTAGTTTCATCGCTTGCCCACCCCACCATAGTCCACGCACCATCAAAGCGATAATTATATCGTTGAATAACTTGCTCTCATTAAGAGCACGCGGTATGGTTCTAATGCTGAGACAAAGGCCAACTGCGGCATGTTTAACAACCTGAGCTGCTTCTTGCGCTCGACGAACCAAGGTTGGCACGCGGCTCGCGGCGAAGGCCGCCGCCCACGCAAATCTTTACCGGCAGACTCTCTGCACACCAATTCTTGGCTCGGCCTGACTGCTGGTGCGCGCACGGCCAAGCCAGCACGCTGCACCAACCGGCGGAGGCTTAGATGCGGCAGTTGAAAGTCAACGCGGCGAGACGGGTGCGCACCGCAAAACTTGAGCAAGCCATGGCGGTGCTGCAGCAGAGCGAACAACAGCACCGGGCAATCCTGCGGACGGCGATGGATGGATTCTGGCGGGTGGACCGGCACGGCCGGTTGCTGGAAGTCAATGAAGCCTATTGCCGGATGAGCGGCTATCGCGAACACGAACTGCTGGCCATGAGCATTTCCGACTTGGAGGACGCCGAGACACCGGCCGGCACCACTGGCCACCTGCGAAAAATCATGGCGCAAGGTGCTGAGCGTTTTGAGAGCCGGCACCGCCGCAAGGATGGGAGCACTTTTGCCGTAGAAATCAGCGTCCAATCCAAGCCCGCGGAAGGTGGGCAGATGGTTGCGTTCCTGCGCGACATCACCGAGCGCAGACAGGTGGAGAAGGCGCTGCGCGAAAGCCAGACCCGGTACCGGCGGCTGCACGAAAGCATGATGGATGCGTTCGTGAGCGTGAGCCTGAAGGGCTGGATTCAAGAGTCCAACCCGGCCTTTCAGAAGATGCTCGGATACTCCGGTGAGGAACTGAAGCGGTTGACCTATCTCAACCTGACGCCCCCACGGTGGCAGGCCATTGACGCCAAGATCGTCGCGGAACAAATTCTTCCGCGCGGTTACTCGGATGTGTACGAGAAAGAGTTTCGAAAAAAAGACGGGACGGTGTTCCCGGTTGAATTGCGTGCCTTCCTGATCCGCGCCGAAGCCAGCCGGCCGGCGGTGATGTGGGCCATTGTCCGCGACATCACCGAACGCAAGCAGGCGGAGGAGCGGCTGCGGATCTTCTCTCAGGAAATCCTGATCGCGCGCGAGAACGAGCGGAAGCAGGTGTCGGCCAATTTGCACCATGATGTGGGTTCCTTGGTGGTGGGAGTTTCAGCCCATCTGGATGCGATCGTAGCGGATCTCCGTTCGGAAAAACCAAGGCAGGCGCTGCAGTGGGTGAAGCGGACCCGGAAGCTGTTTGACAAGTCAGTGGCCAGCCTGAAGCGGGTGGCCGTCCAACTGCGGCCGCCCGAACTCGATGTCCTCGGGCTGCGCGCCGCCTTGCGCCAACACTTCTCGCAGGTCACCAAGTACCGGGGAACCCAAATCCATTTCCGCGAGACCTTGGGGCGGCGGCGCATCTCGGAAGATACGGCCACGATTCTGTTCCGCATTGCGCAGGAAACGCTGACGAATGCCATCACGCACGGTCAGGCGACGCGGGTGGACGTGAACCTCCGGGCCTCGAAAGCGGAAGTCAGTTTGACAATCCGCAACAACGGCAAGGGATTCGATCCGTCCGAACAGCGGGTGCGGGCAACCTCACATATGGGGCTCCTCGTGATGCGGGAAATGGCGACTTTCGTCGGCGGCACTTTCACGATTGATTCCGAGCGGGGGAAAGAAACCACGGTGCGTGTCAGCCTGCCGCTTGTGACGACGGTTTTAGGGACGGTCACCGGCACGGTGCGGGAGGAAACGCTGGCACTGGGCAAGATGCACCGCGCCGTCGGACGCGGCTCGCGGTCGCAGAAACGGAGTGGCGCATGAGTATCCGCGTTGTCCTTGCCGATGATCATCCCGTGGTCCGCGACGGGCTGCGGTTGGC
>JBAXAT010000343.1:0-2736 GCA_037142335.1 Verrucomicrobiota bacterium
ATGCGGTTTTAGCCGATAAAGGTTTCTTCCCGGTGAGTGAACTGGATAGCTTTTGTAAACAGACCGGTATTCTTGGCGGTCATCCTGAACGTCACAAGATTCCCGGTGTCGAAGCTTCGACCGGCAGTCTCGGACACGGTTTACCTATTGGCATCGGGATGGCTTTGAGTGCGCGGATTGACAAGGCGGATTACCGGGTGTTTGTCGTCGGCAGCGACGGCGAATCGCAGGAAGGTTCAGTTTGGGAAGCCGCGTTGGCAGCGGCGAAACACAAGCTTGACCGGCTGACGGTGCTCATTGATTACAACAAGCAGCAGTCGTATGGCACAGTTGAGGAAGTGTTGCCGGTGGAGCCGTTTGCCGACAAATGGCGCAGTTTTGGGTTTGCGGTCGCGGAAGTGAATGGCCACGATGTTGCCGGGTTGCGCGATATTTTGAAACGATGCCCGTTCGAAGCCGGTAAGCCGACGTGCATCATTTGTCACACGATCAAAGGCAAGGGCATCAAGGTCTGCGAGGAAAATTTGAGCTGGCATCACAAGACGAAAGTTTCCGATGAGGAAATGGCGGCGCTGGTGGCCGGAGTGGAGAATTACTAATGCGGCAGACCTGCCTTAACATGGTGTACGAACTAGCGAAGCAGGACCGGCGCGTAGTTTTTATCGGTTCGGATCTCGGGATTGGGACGCTCAAGCAGTTCAAGGCGGAGATGCCGGACCGCTATTTCATGGAAGGCATCTGTGAACAGGCACTTGTCGGACTGTGTGCGGGGCTAGCGCTCGAAGGTAAAATTGTTTATTTCAACACAATTGCGACCTTTATCACGCGCCGGTGTTTTGATCAGATTGCAATTGATTTATGCCTGCACAATGTGCCGGTGCGCCTGATCGGCAGCGGCGGCGGCATGGTCTACGCGCCGCTCGGGCCGACGCATCTTGCGACTGAGGACATTGCAATCATGCGGGCACTGCCGAACATGACAATTGTCGCGCCCGCTGACGCCACCGAGATGCGGCGGTTTATGACCACCTCAGTGAATCCGCCCGGCCCGATTTATATTCGGCTCGGCAAAGGCGGGGACCCGATCGTCACGTCTGCCGACCAGCAATTTGCGCTCGGCAAGACTTACCGGCTACACGCGGGGAATGACGTGCTGATTCTCTCGACCGGCATTTGCGCCAAGATCGCTCTCGATGCCGCCACAACCCGGTCCGGGGTCGGCGTGATTCACGTCCCGACGATCAAGCCGCTCGATGCCGCAGCGATTCTCGCCGCGGTTGCGAAGGCCAAGGTGGTCGTCACGATTGAGGAACACACGTTGCCGGGCGGATTCGGCAGCGCGATCGCGGAATTGATTCTCGAAGCCGGGTTGACGCCCCGTTTCAAACGGCTCGGCATCCCAGATGTCTTTCCGGACAAGTACGGTTCGCAGGCGTCACTGCTAGAGTATTACGGCATCACCGCTGCGAATTTAACCAAGACGATTCAACAACTATGGGCCAACTCTTAAACATCGTTACGCCGTTGCATAAAGCCACCAAACGCGATTACCTCGCGCGCATGGTGGATGACAAAGTCCAGTGCATGCTCAAGGCCAAGGAATACGAATTCGATTACTGGGACGGCGATCGCCGGTATGGGTACGGCGGCTATAAATATCTGGCGGGCCGCTGGAAGCCGGTCGCCGAGGCGTTGATCAGCCGCTATGAGTTGAAGCCCGGCTCAAAAGTCCTCGATGCGGGCTGCGGCAAGGCGTTTCTCCTGTACGAACTGCAATTGCTGATCCCGGAGTTGCAGTTGGTCGGCTTTGACATTTCCAACCACGGGCTGGCCAGCCGGCACCCCGATTTCAAAGGCCGGCTCTTCAAGTACCGGGCCCAGGAAAAGTATCCGTTCGCGGACAAGGAGTTCGATCTGGTCATTTCGCTCGGCTGCTTTCACAACCTGCGCATCTTCGAGTTGCAGGCCGCGCTCGGCGAGGTGCAACGGGTCGGCAAACAGGGCTACGTCATGCTCGAGAGTTACCGGAACGAGTTGGAAATGTTTAACCTCGAATGCTGGGCGCTGACGGCCGAGTCAATCTTCGACAAGGAAGAGTGGATCTGGCTCTACAGCCACTTCGGCTACACCGGCGACTACGAGTTCATCTACTTCGAATGAAAACCCGCGCTGCCATATTGGTTGAAAGTAATAAGCCACTCGTCGTGGACGAGATTGATCTTCCGAAACTCGACGTCGGCCAGGTGCTGGTGCGCATCCACGTCTCAGGCATCTGCGGCGCGCAGCTCAATGAAATTGCGGCGATCAAAGGCACAGACAAATTCCTCCCACACCTGCTCGGCCATGAAGGCGGCGGCATGGTTGAGGAAGTTGGCCCCGGCGTCACGCAGGTCAAGCCCGGCGACCGGGTCTGCCTGCACTGGCGCAAAGGCGCCGGTATCCATGCCCAACCGGCGAAGTACCGATGGCAGAATCGCGTGGTCAATTCCGGCTGGGTCACGACCTTCAGCGACTATGCAATCGTCTCTGAAAATCGGGTCACGCCGATTCCGCCCAATGCTCCGTTCGAGATTGCCGCGTTGATGGGGTGCGCCGTGACGACCGCGCTCGGCCTGATCAATAATGATGCGAAGGTGAAAATCGGCCAGTCCGTGGCCGTGTTCGGTTGCGGTGGCGTCGGCTTGAGCATCGTTCAGGGATTGGTGCAAAAGCTCAAAGGCGAGATCGGCTGTTCCA
>JBAXAT010000344.1:0-2716 GCA_037142335.1 Verrucomicrobiota bacterium
AACGCGCTGATGTCCTTTGGGAAGCACGAGCCACCATAGCCGAGGCCTGCATTGAGGAAGGCCCGGCCGATTCGCTTGTCCAACCCCATACCGGTTACAACATCGGTGATGTTCGCGCCGCTGGCCTCGCAGATGACCGAAAGCGCGTTGGCATAGGAGATTTTTAGGGCGAGGAACGAGTTACAGGCGTGCTTGATTAACTCAGCGGAGTTGATGTCGGTGACAATGATCGGTGCTTGAAACGGTGTGTAAACCGCCTTCATTTTTGCTACTGGTCTGTCGCTTGCCACACCGATGACAACGCGATCCGGATGTAGCAGATCGCCGACTGCGCAGCCTTCCCGGAGGAACTCAGGGTTGCTGACAACGTCGAATTCCACGCGCTGTTTGTTGTACCGTTTGATTGTCTGAGCGACTTTGTCACCCGTCTTGACTGGCACGGTGGATTTATCAACGATAATTTTGTAATCGGTCATCGAGCCGGCGATTTCCCGGGCGACGCGCTCGACAAAGGTCATATCGACTGAACCATCCGTCTTTGGCGGCGTCGGCACAGCGATAAAAATAACTTCGGCATGAGCTACGCCATCGGCAATCTGGCCGGTAAAGCGCAGCTTGCCGGCGGCGACATTTTTCTTCACCAATTCTTCGAGGCCGGGTTCGTAGATTGGGATGCCGCCGCCTTGTAGGAAGGCGACCTTTTTGATGTCGTTGTCCACGCACACGACTTGGTGGCCGACTTCGGCAAAACACGCGCCGGTAACCAGCCCGACATAACCAGTCCCCACGATTGTAATTTTAACCATTACTGAATCTCCTATTTTTTAGTTAAATCCGACACGTAGCGACGGGTAGGCCTTAAGTGTCGCTGAAATAAAAAATGCTTTTTCATCACCACCGATGAGCTGGTTCCGATACCGGAAGCCATAGCTGATATACCAGTCGTGCAGTTCTTGCCGTAACACATAATCCTGTTCCTGCCACTGGCCGTTTTGCATGTCAACGCGCTCAAAGAGTTGTGCTACCCAGCGGCGCGTCAGCCGGTATGATAAATCCACACTCACTAAATTACTATCGTCGCGCAGGTACCTGGTACCGAGTCCGACTGACCACCGGTCGCCGTTGCTGACGCGGACGTCGGTGTTAAACTCTTGGATAAGGGCTTGTTGGATGTCGTATCGGGTGAATGCATCAAGCGCGAGCCACTTAGTTGGCCGCAAGGTCATGTTTCCAAAGACATTTGAAAAATCGGTTTCACCAGCATTGCGTTCCAAGTGAAAATCCGTCCAAGCAGCCACCGCCAGTAAATCCCAAGGCTGACTGTCGCGCCGGGTCTGCAACCGTTGCCGGAGTCCAAAGCGCACCATGTTTTCCCGGCTAATGGAGTCAATCGTGCTGTTGGCCGGAAACTCTAGCGGTGTGTATCGCGTTACTGGAAGTGACGAGCCATTGGTTAGTGTGATCGAGCGCACCGTGTCAAATTGAAACAACTTGTTGGTTGCCACGGTCGGCGCTGGTACCCATTGATAATCCGCAAATGGCTCGACAATATGCCGCAAGCCGTCAATACCAAACCAGTCACTGCGTGCGTCTGTCCATGTGCGTGTAAATTTTAACGACATTTCTGTGCCGAGGTTAGCCACGAATCGCTTGAGGCCATTGCTGTTAGTATTTGAGATGGAATCACGAGCATAATACGTATACCGGCCCCCAGCACGCGGCGTGACATTGAACCAATCGGAAAAAGTTAGCGGGTAAACAAGCTGGTGAAACGTGTCGACTCGCATTGTCGAACCGGTGAATAGCGTGCCGCCGGTATTGCCAGATACGCTGGCGTTGTAGTTGGAATTTCCAGCGACGTTGGCATAGTAGCCAGCACTGCTTTCGCCTTCGTAAAACACCGGAGTCGTTCCAAGCCGCGTGCGATTGACCGCCCACTTTACTTCCGGTAACCGTTCGACCTCGGCGAAGAAACTGTTGAACTGCGGGCGTACCAGTGCTGACAACGTATAGTTCTCGCCGCGCTTGGTTAAATCCATGACTGAATCCGGCTCCCGGTTTACACTGTATTCGCGATTTAAAAAATCACTGTACACGTCCGTATCACTTTGACGGTTCAGGTCAACAGTCAGGCTCAAGTTGTCGGCGAAGAACTGTTTATGTTGCCACTCGCTGACATACCGGTTAGTCGGCAGCGCCTTACCGATGGAAATGTCATAGTCATCAAGCGGTTTGGCATCGTTAATATAGTAACCGCGCAATGCGCCGATGATGTTGCCGTTGTCGAACTGGTATTTTAAATTCGCGCCAGGTGCGAAACCGCGTTGCGTGCGCTCGTCAAGATTGACTGAAATATCAAAGTTGGAATTAAGATGCCAGTCAGTCGTGGTTTGCACAAAAACACCCCAGCGTGAAGTGCTACCGATGCTGATGGCGACCGGCGGCAGATCATCGGTTAATGACCAAATAATTGCCGGCATCCATAGCACCGGCACATTCCCGAGCCAGAAGGTACAATTGTGCATGACGATTCGGTCACCGGTATAAATATCCGCATGGGTTCCCTGAAGGCGAAAGTGCGTTTGGGCGTGGTCACAGGTTGTGACGGTGGATTGTGCGAGAGTATAGTGGTTGCTTGCAAGTTGACTCAACTGATGGCCGTGCAAATAAATCGGCTTGAAGAACCCCCAGGCTTCGTCAGTTTTTATCTCGTGCG
>JBAXAT010000345.1:0-2695 GCA_037142335.1 Verrucomicrobiota bacterium
CTGGGTAATATTGCTGGTGCGGACAATCTTGCCGGACAAACGGAACACCTGCTCCTTTTCGTCCCAGCTGGCGTCTTCATTAAATTCAATTCCCAGCGTTGAGGCGAGCATGGCCGCCGCCATATCTTCAGAAAAGTCCCCTGCCGCTTTGTCGTTCATGCCGTTGGCGTGCAACTCGCTAAGGTAACCGTAGGCGTCTTCTTCTGCCGGTTGCGCAACGCCAATCGAGGCGGCAATTAGCCGGTGCGGCTCGTTGGTGGAAATCTGCGCTAACACTGCAAATGTGATCTGTCCGGGCTGGAGCATCGGCTCACCTTGTTTACGCGAGATGATTTTACAACGCGGCGGCAAGATGCTCGACACCCGCACCAGATTGCATTTCTCAATACCGGCATCGCGCAACGCCATCTCGAAGCTTCGCAGTTCCAGCTTATGCGTGCCGACGCCCTTGGTCAGAAAAATTTTCGAAGGAACAAAATGCATTGAATAATGTATTTCTTAAAACAAATTTTCGGCATGGATGCAAGCTTATGTCACCAGTGGTGTGGAATTTCTCCGCTAGTCGGCTTGCATTAAGGCAACTTAAAGGTAACAAACGGTTCCGGGGTACGGGCGTCGAGTCGGCGATTGATCCAGCCGACAAGCGGTGCGTCTTTAGTTGAAATATATGCACCATCCAGTGGTTGGTACTTTTGTAGTGTGGCGTGCGCCGGCAGGCAGATTGCAACTGCGTGAATTGCGCCGGCATCACGCGGAACGCGCGGGAGGTTTTGCCGGCAGAGACCGGTCGCATCAGGCCGTAGGTCAAGTGGGCGTTGTTCCACGCGCAATACCGAAATGGAAGCACCGGGCGCCAGTGGTTCGCGCGTCTCGACAGCCAGAAAAGCCGCATTGGAGCGCGCGCGCTGATGCTTAAGTGTAAAATTCAATGGCGTGCCGTCGAGCAGGTAGTAACCGACAATGCTTTGATCAGTTGTCCCTCGTTCCACTGGAAACTGACTGGCCGTCGCAAAGCCGGGATTACGCACAGTTTCAAGATTACAGACCAGCAGCTGTTCACTGGTTTTGTTAATTACAAAGTAGACCAGCGATTCAACTGGCTCGCCGCTTTCTTTGACTTCCAGCTTAAGCTGATGGAGGAAGGTTTGCAACGGTGGCAGCATTACTGCGGGCAGTGCCGGGCCATGCCGCCTTTCGAGGCGCAACGAGGCCGGTGCATCGTCGTATAATGACCGGTGAAACCGGTAGGCCGCAAACACCACCACCAGCAGCAGCCCAGCCAGCGCGCACTTGAATTTCCAGTTACCGGTCATCGCACGGATCTCACGGGTGAGTGGCCTTCCAATTGCAGTTGGTATCGTACCAATACGTCATCTGGCCATCGCTATACTCCTTTAGAGGACTAACATGGCCGTCGGCAAATAAAAAGTTAGCGAAGCCCAAATGCGGCGGTGTGTAACAGGTATTAGTCGTGGAAAAGCCGGTTAAATCCGACAATTCGTCGGTCGGGTCAATTTCCGATTGAGCATTCTTGTACAGATCCTCGCTCATCACTACGAACGTTCCCGGAGTAGTAATCCGTCTTGAATCCAATGGATATAATTTACCACTCCCGCAGTCTGTGAGTGGACCATTTGTGTTGCTAATAAAACCTGGCAACAGGTTCAAATAATACTCGACCGCCAATGGTGTAGCGTAAGACGGCCAACCGGGATCGAGCATGATTTGGGTCGACTTCGTGTACGGCAAAAGTCCGAGTGTCCAACTTTGCGTAGCACACAAATCATTAGCCTGGACATAGTAGCCGCTGATGCCCTGTAGTATCCCATTATTATCGTCCCAGTATGACAGCGTAGCGAGACCCAGTTGTCTGAGATTGCCCAAGCACTGCGTTGCTCTTGCCTTCTGCCGAGCTGCTGTCAATGCCGGTAATAACATGCCGGCTAGTATCGCAATGATCGCTACCACCACCAGCAGCTCAATCAATGTGAATGCTTTATTACGGTTCATGGTTTAATAGGTGTTGCTGTCGGTAAGTTAGTTACTATGGTTTTACCGGTCAAATTCGGTGTTGCGCGCGCTTGGAGTTGCTTGGCTTTGTCACGCAATTCTCGTATCTGTTTTTCCGTGTCGGTAACCTCATCCCATTTTTGCCTTGCACCAGGATATTTTTCGTCAAACTCGTCGCGTAATGTGCGGACGCGGAATTGTAGCTTGTCAATTTTCTCATCAACACTGGCCAGACTTTCCGGTATCAGCGAATTCTTTGTGCGTGGCTGGAGCCGGTAAAGTGTCCAGAGCGCCGGTCGCGGTTCGTCATCTTTGGTAAAGTTAACCTGATACCATTCTGTCAGGCGTTCGTAGCTGAAAGCGTCGCCAAGTCGCCCGCGTGCCGTGCGCAACTGGTCGGGCGATGCGAGAACCACGACCATTCGCCCGGCTGCGACATTGCTCGTCAGCAGCGACCGTTGGAGTGCTGCTAGCTGGCCGTCATTCATTTTACCAAGCGTATCAACCAACTCCTTAGCTTTCAGTCGCTGAAACGGTGCGGGACCTTCTTTCTTCAACACGTCCGTCCGCCATGTTAACAATTTCCGGTCAAACGTTTCGAACGAATACAATTCGTAGTTGCCGACAAATTCAACGCTATCTAACACACTTCCTGCGGCCACGATTATTGCGCCATCCGGTACAT
>JBAXAT010000346.1:0-2680 GCA_037142335.1 Verrucomicrobiota bacterium
TGGTGGAATGATTTCCGGGACACCGCCTTTGCCGTCACGAATCAATTCGCCGTTGTAAATGTTCACGCCGAAGAAATCGAGCGGTTGCCGAATCGTGCGCATATCGCCGGCTTCAACCTTCGGTGCGTCGGTGCCAAATATTTTTAGACCTTCCGCCGGGTAATGTCCGAAGAAAATCGGGTCGCTCCACCAGCTATGCTGCCAAATTGAGCGCTCGGTTATCTTAAACATCGCTTGCCGGGCGGCTTTAATGTCGGCCGGTTTATCCGTTGCCGGGATGCAGGTTCGTCCGCACGGCGCCCAACCGACAACGGGTTTAATTTTGGCGCGAGCGCGGATGACTTGCACGGCTTGGCCGTGAGCACGAAGCGTGTTGTGGGCGGCACGCAAGATTTCGGCCCACGCGAGTTTGTCGCCGGGCGCGTGCAGGCCGGTGTGGAGACCAAGATCGGTAAAGCAGACTGGCTCGTTCAATGTCATCCAATGCTTCACCCGGTCGGACAGTTTATCTACAACGACTTTTGTGTAGTCGGCAAACCAATCGGCGGAATCCCGGTTGAGCCAGCCGCCACGGTGATACAAGGGCAGGGGATAATCCCAGTGAAACAACGTCACATACGGCGCAATGCCGGCGCCGAGTAATTCGTCAATCAGCTTGTCGTAGAATGCCAGTCCCTTCGCGTTGACTTTGCCGGTACCGGTGGGAATCACGCGCGGCCACGCGACGGAGAGCCGGTAGGCGTGAACGCCCAACGACTTCATCATGGCCACGTCTTGCTTGTAACGCCGGTAATGGTCGCAGGCTTCCGCGCCGGAATGACCGCTCCAGACCGCGCCCGGTTTGCGGCAGAACATATCCCACACGGATTCGCCACGGCCATCAGCCTTCGCCGAACCCTCAATTTGATACGCCGCCGCCGCCACGCCCCACACGAACTTTTTCGGGAAACTCATATTCCTTCAACCTCCTTGAGCCACAGTTGCGCCATCCGCATGTGACCGGCTGCACTTGGGTGTACACCGTCACCGGCCCAATAATCCGGTGGCGCTTGTTTAACGGCATTGTCGAACATCGTCTGGAATGGCACGAACTTTGCGCTAAACTCACCGGCTAACTTCTTTACAACAGCCCGGCGCTGATCCATCTCCGCAATCCAATCTTTCGTGACCACTCCGACCGGCAGCACGAACGGTTCACACAGTACAAACTTGATTGCCGGCAACGCCGCGCGTACTTCTGTGAGGAAGTCCCGGTATACACGCTCAAATTTCGGTACCGCCACGCCGTTCTGGCTACCAAACTCGTGCCAAGTATCGTTCACGCCAATCAGCACGGAGAGAACGTTCGGCTTGAGGTTTATCGTGTCGCTCTTGATGCGGGCATAGAGGTCTACGATACGGTTGCCGGAAATGCCCCGGTTGAAAAACTGTAGACCGTTCGTCGTCCGTTCTGCTCGTAACTGTGCTGCGATGAACAGCGCATAGCCGGTGCCGAGACCGGTATTCGGTCCGGTCGCGTTGCGGTCGCGGCCGGCATCGGTGATGGAATCACCCTGAAAGAGAATGATGTCTTTTGGGTTAATCATGCCGCGCAGAGTAGGGTTTTACCGCGCCACCGGCAACAAGAAATCGGGTTGGCCTTCTGTGTGACAGTTGGACATTATTTGCAGTAGATAAAACACATGTTGACCGACTTGAAATTTGAGGTATCTTTGGATACTAGTTGGGTGGCTTAAAGGATTTTAACTTCTTGGTAAGTTAATTCAGCTTTCGCGACGAGGAAAATATGAACACAGAAAAATTAGGACGATTGTATCTACCTCTAGCGGTCACGCTGGCGGTGCTGGGTTTTGCGCCGGTAATCCACGCTGACTCGATTATCACCAGCGCGAATGTTGTCGGCTCGTCTAGCGGGTTTGGGCTAATCACGTATACTCCCGGTGATAACGTTAGCGAATTTATGCTCTATGGCAGGACATCAGGTAGTGCTGACTACATTAGGTCCGCTGGTGGCAACCATATCTCATTAGGTGTCAGTGGCAACGGGTCAAGTGGAGACGGTAACTTGTATAACGCCACTAGATATAGCTATTCCGGTGGAACGCCAACCGCCAGCGGAACTTGGAATATCGAGTCTGCACAGTGGCTGAGTAGCTACACTTGGGCATCCATTAGCTTTACTAGTCCCGCTAGTGCTTACACAGCGGACTTCTTTGTGCATAATTATTACGCTCAATCTGATTTATTGGTTTACCGGAATAGCAATCTGATTGGGACATATACCGACGTCATGTCGTCCAGCTCTCTTCCTGGTGGTGGCGAAGCGCGCGATACGGATTATTTCTATCACTTCGGCCTCAACAATCTGACCGCTGGAGACGTTATGACTTTCAAACTTACAAACCTCCAAAACCTAGGTTCAGGTTGGGCTAACGTCGGATTCCTTTCCTCCTCGCTAAACTACGTTGTTCCTAATGCCATCAGCGATGATTACACTTTCTTAACACCTGGTGGGGTTGTTGCCGCCGTCCCGGAACCGAGTTCGTTGGCGTTGCTGTTCCTCGGTTTGACCGGGTTCGGTGGCTACGCCGCAGTGCAGCGCTTCAAGCGCAGTTAAGCCA
This sequence comes from Verrucomicrobiota bacterium, assembly GCA_037142335.1. Lineage (GTDB taxonomy): Bacteria > Verrucomicrobiota > Verrucomicrobiia > Palsa-1439 > Palsa-1439 > CAINDI01. Next base: position 2,622 of record JBAXAT010000346.1, read on the forward strand.
CTGTGTTACGCCGGGGCGTCGCCCCAGTCGGGCACGTCGAGCGTTTTGCCGTCCTGCAG
>JBAXAT010000347.1:0-2679 GCA_037142335.1 Verrucomicrobiota bacterium
GGATTGCGGACGATCACTGCGGATTGACATTCAAGCTTTCGGGGATGCCAGACATCATCCGCATCTAAGAGCGCGATCCAATCCCCTTTGGCAAAGGATATTCCGAAGTTTCGTGACGCCCCGATGCCTTGGTTCTTTTGACGGTAATACCGGATCCGCCCCTCGTAAATTCGCAGCCGTTCCCGCGTGTCGTCAGTGGAGCCGTCGTCAATTACGATAATCTCCAGCGGCGGCAGCGTCTGGTTAAGGACGCTCTCAATGGCGGCGCCGAGGTAGTCCTGAGCATTATACGCCGGGATCACGACACTGAAGGCGGGCGGACGGGTGGGCTGGTTGGGACTGGCCATGATTAATCGTTTGGAACGCGGTCCGGTAATCCCAACAGTTCGAGCACAGCGTTGGCGGCCGCAGTGGCTGCCCGGCCGGGGTTGTAGAGCAGTTGATCGGCTAATTCTTTCCGTTGCTGTGAAAACTCGCTGGGATTTGCCAGACTGCGCTGTATCGCGGCTGGCAAATCGACGAGGGAACGCACGACCAGCCCGGCCGAGCGGCCGGCATTGCACCGGATGTCCTGCTGAACGCGTTCGCTGGAAGTCCGGTAGGTGGCGGAGGGCGCCACCTCTTTGAAAAACTTAGGGCAGTCAATGAAGATGACCGGCCGATCCAGCATCATAAACTCAAAAGCGACACCGCTGATATCGGTTAGCATGACATCGCTGGCCGCCAGCAACGGATCAATCGGCTGATTGCCGAGGAGCCGGAAATTTGTGTGCTGCGCATACGTCCGGAGCCGCTCCGGCCAATTAATCCCTCCGGAAAAAGATTTGATTGCTTCCGGATCATACTGCATCGGGTGGAGTTTGACCAAAACGTTGACATCACATTGCATTAACGTCTCGATAAGGCTTTCACCGTAGATGTCCAACGCGGTGCCCTTGTCGTAGGCCGGAGCGAAGAGAATTGTGGGCTTGGCCGGCACCAAGCCCAAATCGCTGAGAACGGTTTCCCGGCGGAACTGTCCGCGAAGCAAGGCATCGGACTTGGGGTACCCAACGTTCAACGTGCGGATGTTTTTGGCAATTGACGGATACTGCGCGGCGAATTCATCATACAAACTGTGCTGCAACGGGCCTAGTAGAAACAGTTGGTCAAAGAGTTGCATGTTCTCCGGTAAAAAAGTGTTTCCCTTGGAAGGTTGGCCATGGAAGATACAGATACGCTGTGTGTTCGGAGGGCGATCCGTGAATTGCGTGGATGTAATAAAGACATCAATCCCTCTGGCATGGGAATAAACGGGGCCCTCCAGAACCCGTTCGGGAGGGATGCCCAACTCATTAGGGTGGGAGAACTCCCAATTTCCTTCTTTGGCGAGGTAGAAAGCGATGTTGGCTTTCGCTGAGCGTAGTGCGGCGACGAGCGGGGCCAGATATTGGATTTGGCCGGCGATTGCCAAGTGCAGCATCACAATTTTTCTGCGGCGCAGACGATCAATGGCGATGCGGGCGCTGGCCAATGCAAGGCGCAAAAGTTTGTCGAGTTTGGTGGTGTGATCTGCCATTTGGGTTAACCTGACTTGGTCAATTCGTAACGAAAGAAATCGTGCGAGCGAAAGGGTGCGCTAGCCTTTTTTGGAATTGGCCGCAAACTGTTGAGTAAGACTGAAATCATACGGATGAGACCGTAGGACAACGCAGGAAAACCGCGCATGCACGAAGCTAACCCTGCCACTACTCGTGGCCGCACCAATAGCCGTCCAGGCAAGCGCCGCCGGGGATAACTTTGTCGGTGGTATGTAACTTTGAAGTTGAAGTCAGCAAAGGTCGATTCCAATTCTTCTTTTGTGCGATAGATGGCTTGGTAGGAGTTGTCGTTGAAGTGTTTGCGGTTTGGCGCGCTGCATGTGCTTCGATCAATCATAATCCCACAAGGGGCCAGCATCGATACGGCGTTACGAATTGTTTGGCGACAGTCATTATCATCCAGATATTGAAGAACGCTACTAAAGTATATGAGATCAAACTTCAAATCGCTTGTGAACTCAGTGGCCGATGCAGTGACAAACTCAACCCGGCCATCCAACCCGGTCTGCTGTTGTCGTTGACGGGCGAGGCGGATCATTTCTTCGGAGTAATCCACCGCGATGACGCGGTGCACGTGCGGCCCAATCAACAATGCCCAACGGCCAGCACCGCAGCCGTACTCCAGCACGTTCATGTGACGCTTCAGAGGAATCAAGCTTCGGAATCGACGCCACTCGGCGTATTGGCGGTATAGGAAATCAAATTCAGTATCTCCATCGAGTGCCAGAAGACCGGCGGTATCGGGTTGCATTCTGGCTTGGTTTGACCACCAGTGTCGTAAGCGGTCGGATTCCAAACGGTTGGTGTGTTGTTCTGTCGTCACGTGAGGGCGCAAGTCTAATTGTGTGTCCAAGACGATCGCTAAGGGAGGGCAAGATGTCAATTTCGATGGGTGATGTAGTTGAACAAACGCTGATTCAAATCAGTGTTTAAAAAAGCCATGTTCTTAATTTTCTTAATCCTAGTGTTGTAAAGGAAGTCCATATTGAATTCCGTAAACTCATTTTCGCCTTTCATCGGGATAGGCAGGACCCGGACTCCCAGCGGCTTTTGGAGCGCAGTCGAGAGTGCGGCAACATCCAGAACCACCGAGGCAAGC
>JBAXAT010000348.1:0-2671 GCA_037142335.1 Verrucomicrobiota bacterium
GGTGGTGGCTATCGCCGCTACCGGCGAAAAAGCCATTGAGTTAACCGGCCACCACCGGCCGGACTTGGTATTGATGGACATTCAGTTGCAAGGCGCGATGGACGGCATCACCGCCGCGGATGAAATCCGCAAACGATTTTACCGGCCGGTCGTCTTTCTCACGGCGTATTCGGAAGAGGCCACGTTGCAACGAGCCAAACTGGTCGAGCCTTTCGGCTACATTCTCAAGCCGTTTGAAGACCGGGAACTAAAAATCGTCATCGAGATTGCACTCTACAAACATCAGGCCGACGACCAGATTCGCCGCCTCAACCGACTTTACATGGTGCTCAGCCGGGTCAATCAAGCCACGGTGAAAGTGAAATCCGGTCCGGAGCTTTGGGACGCAGTCTGCCGCATCGTCGTCGAGCAAGGCGGCTTCCAGCTGGCTTGGTTTGGGAACTACGATGCGCACACGCACCGGGTCGTGCCGGTGGCCCAGTGCGGTGAACTGAAGAATTTTATCCAGCCGGTAAGCACTAAGTTGGTTGCGCCAAATCAGTATCCCGGCCCGGCCGGCGGGGCCGTTTACGAGAAATGCCACTTTATTTGCAATGACATCAGCAGTCATCCGCGAGCGACACTCTGGGCGCCGGCGGCCCAAACGGTGGGTTTGCGGTCGGCGGCCGGGTTCTGTCTCTGGCGCAGCAATGGCGATATCGCCGGCGTGCTGACGCTCTATTCCACACAGCGTGATTTTTTCCAACTACACGAGATTGCCTTGCTGGAAGAAGTGCTGGCGGATGTGCAATTTGCCTTGGATTATTTGCAGAAGGAAAAGCTCCGGTGCTTGGCTGAGTTGGACACCAAGCACCGGTTGAAATTTGAAAGCCACATTGCGTCCGTCTCGGTCCGGTTTGTGGGGAACCAAGATTTCGATGACATGCTCAACGCGTCACTGGAGGAGATGGGCGTGTTCTTGGGGATAGACCGGGCGTTTGTGTTGCAATTGCGCCCCGACGGCAAGGCGCTGGACAACACGCACGAGTGGTGTCTGGAAGCCGGTAACCGCCGGCAGGTCAAGCTTCAAAAGCTGCCGACCAGCGAGCTGATTGTCAGCCTCGGCGTGCTGAAGAATGGCGGGATCGTGAACATTCGCGACACGGCGAAATTGCCGCCGGCAACCGCCGCCGATAGCGTCGGCTTGCAAAAGTTGGCCGGCAAAGCTGTGTTGCTCCTGCCGTTGCTGAACAGCGACCGGCTCATCGGATTTTTGGGATTTGGGAATGAGCGGATGGCCAAAGACTGGTCGACTGACGACACCAAGCTCCTGCGCGTGAGCGCCGACCTCATCAGCCGGGCCATTACCCAGCGACTCGCCGAACACACCATGCGCACCATCAACGAGCGGTTCCAAGCGTTTATGGGGCACACCCCGGCCATTGCCTGGGCCAAGGATGAACACGGCCAATACATTTATTTGAACCAGACTTTTGAGAAGCAGCTAGGGGTCAACCTCGCCGACTGGTTTGGAAAAACAGCAATTGATGTTTGGCCGGCCGCGCTGGCGCAGGAAGTCACGGCGACCGATCAAAAAGTACTGGCGACCGGCGCACCGGTCGAGTTCATCACAAAAACCAAAACTGACACCGGTCCGAAACAGTCCTGGCAGTGCATCAAATTTATATTCGCGGATGAACACGGCCGCCGGTATCTGGGCGGCATCGGTTTCAATATTACCGAGAAACAAGCGTTAGTCACCCAACTACGCCAAGCGCAAAAGATGGAACTCGTCGGCACTCTAGCCGCCGGTGTGGCTCACGACTTCAATAATCTGCTTTGTGTAGTGCTGGGCTTCGGCGAGCTGGCGTTGCAAAAACTAAACCCGACCGACGTGCTATATAAACACGTCACCGAAATCAGAGCCGCCGGTCATCGGGCGACGGTTCTCGCGCGCCAATTATTGACCTTGAGTCACAAGCAGGTATTCGAACCGCAGGTGCTCGATGTGAACAAATTGGTGATTGAAGCGCAGAAGATGCTAGCCCGGCTCATCCGCGCGGACATTGAGATGACGTTGAGGCTCGGACCGGTACTGCCGGTCAAAACTGACCCCGGGCAACTCGAACAGGTAATCATCAACTTGGTCGTCAACGCCCGGGACGCGATGCCAACCGGCGGGAAGTTGTGGATTGAAACCGGCAACGTCACGCTGGCGCAGCCAATCGCCGCCACCGGCGCGCAGATTTCACCCGGGAACTATGTGGTACTCACCGTCCGCGACACCGGTCACGGAATGACCGACGAAGTACGCGAGCGAATCTTCGAGCCGTTTTTCACTACCAAACCGGACAGCCAAGGCACCGGCTTGGGGCTGGCTGTTTCGTTCGGAATCATCCAGCAAAGCGGCGGCAACATCGTAGTGAAAAGCGCCGAGGGCAAAGGAACGACCTTCCAGATTTATTTACCGCAACAGCCCGTCACTGCTACAGCAGCCGAGACCACGCCAGCAGAAGCGCATTCAATGGGCGGCACCGAAACCATCTTGCTCGTTGATGACAATCCAGACATCCTCGAAATCAGTAGTTTGATTCTGCGCGAGTCCGGCTACCACGTATTCACCGCCACCAGTGGCGAGCGAGCGCGGTCCGTATTGCAGCAACGTGCCGCCACAATCAAATTGGTTATCACC
>JBAXAT010000349.1:0-2671 GCA_037142335.1 Verrucomicrobiota bacterium
GCCACACACGCTCGACGTGCGAATGTGGAATGGGAAGCTGCCAGTTGCGGAGTTGACGAGTTGAACGGGCAAGATTGCAATCAGTGCTGCGCTATGCCGAGGAGGATGCAGATTTTACTGCTAACACTGATTACAGTCGGAGGGCTGTGTCTGCGATTGATAGGATTTCATTGGGGGCAGGGGTATGAATTTAACGCCATTGGGGATGAGATCGAGGCGTATCAGGTTGGAAAACAGTTTCTCGCAGGTGAGCAACAGGCGTTGTATCTGGGTCAACCGAATTTTAAGCACGGCAAGGTGCCGGGGCCAGTGTGGGCTATGGTTTGGGCTGCGGGAGTGCGGTTTGGCGGTGGGCCGGAGACGGTGATATTGACCGTGGTGGCGCTGAACACCGTGGTCATCTGGCTTGTGTTCGTGCTTGGTAAGAAATTATTTGATGCGACACACGGGCTTTGGGCTGCGCTATTGCTGGCGACATCGCCGTGGCCGGTTTACTTTTCGGTGGGGTGCACCAATCCTGAGGTGATGGCGTTCCTAGGGGCTTTGCTTTATCTGGCGATGTGGTCAGTAGTTCGCCGGTCCAAATCGCCGCATATTTTTGGAGTGATTGTCGTGTTAGTGTTAATGCCACAGTTCCATATGTTCGGCGTCTTCTTCTTACCGCCAGTGCTGCTGTTGCTGTTACTCCGGCGCCGCGAACTGAATTGGAAGTGGCTGGCGGCAGGCTCAGTGGCCGCGACGTTACTCTATGTCCCATACGTTTGTGGCGAAGCCAACAATCACTGGGCAAATACGCGCCGTCTTTTGGGTGAGGGTGACAAGTTCTCATTCGGTTCGTTCAAGGCCTTAAGTACGACTGTGATGAGTTTGACTAATTTGTTTGAAAGCGTAATTGGCCGCCATCTGTCCGATTACAAAATCTTCGGTGATGCCATCTGCGGATCTGTCTATGTGTTGGTGGCGTTTAATGTGCTTTCGATAGGTCTAGGCATACTGGCGCTTGGCAGTTTTATAATGTTGTTTTCCAAGGCGATTAATGGCAAATGGCAATCCATGCAACACGCATTGGCGGCAACACCGGCCATCGTGTTCATCGGTGTCATGGTTCTGTTGCCGCTGTTGCTATTTATTCCCACCGGGGCCAGTTTTAATAGTCGCTATGTCATCGCCCTGTACCCTTTGCTTTTTGTCTTGCCGGCCGTATTGCTTGTCAGAACCCGGTACCAACGTCTGATTCGTAGCGCAATCGTGATCACAATCATCTTCAATATCTGGTTCTGTTTGGCATTCTTTAGATATCAAGAACAGCGCATCGCACATGCGGACTACTTCGTTCCCAGTTTTAGAAAGCTGGAATTGGTTTATCAGAAAATCCAATCCGCCGTTGGAGTAAATGAGCAGCCACACCTTACTGCGGGCGGTTTTCCTGTCGACCGCGATGCTTTGCTAACTCACGGTGCCGAGACATTGGTTAAATATGTCAATCTTCGTGCACAGTTTGATCATCCGGGAGCACCGCGACAGATGCGCGTTGAGCCGATCGCCGTCCTAGGTGATAATTCTCAGCCAGTGCCATATCAGGGCAATGGGATTGCAGTAGTAGTGTTGCCGTGAACTTATAATAATTGACGGCAGTTTGCATTCCTGTGGACGCGTCGGCGTGAAACGTTATAATACCGGCATGTCGATCATCAAATTTGGAACATCGGGTTGGCGCGGGATTATCAGTGACACGTTCACGTTTGCGAACGTCGAAATCGCCGCCCACGCCATCGCACAAACACTCATCAAAAATCCGCCACCTGGCGCGGCAAAGCGGTTGATTATCGGGCACGACACACGGTTTCTATCACGAGAATTTGCCACGCGCTGCGCCGAGATTGTTGCCGGTTACGGGTTCGAGGCGTGGTTGACAGATCGCGATGCGCCGACGCCGGTCATCGCCCACGCGATTCGGTTGCACAAAGCCAGCGGTGGAATCAACATTACTGCCAGCCATAATCCGCCGGAATACAACGGCTTGAAATTCAACGAAGCCAATGGCGCACCGGCGTCACCGGAGACTTGCCGGCGCATCGAAACCAAGACTGACGCGCTGGGCGCGTTACCGTCGCGCGGCGCGGTGACGATATTTAATCCGATGCCGGAGTATCTTGCGCAATTGCGGAAGCTGGTGGATTTTCGCGCCTTGCGCCGGCATCCGAAGAAGGCCGTGGTGGATTTGATGTTCGGCACGGGACGCGGTTACCTCGACACGTTGCTGACCAAGAACGGCTGGAAGGTGGATGCGGTGCATGGGGAGTTGAATCCGCTGTTCGGCGCCGGGCATCCGGAGCCGATCAAGGAAAACATGGGCGAGCTGTTGGCTCGGTTGAAGAAGAGCAAGGCGGCGATTGGTCTCGGGCTTGACCCGGATGCGGACCGGTTTGCGATCGTGGACAGCGATGGCACGTTCATTAACGCGAATCAGGTGTTGGTGCTGTTGCTTTATCATTTGGTTAAGAACCGCAAATGGACCGGCGCGGTCGTGCGCACAGTGGCAACAAGTCATTTCGTTGACGCCGTGGCGGCCCAGTATGGCGTGCCGGTACGCGAAACGCCGGTTGGGTTCAAGTACATCGGCGCGGTGATGGAACGCGAGCCGGTGATTGTCGGCGGCGAAGAGAGCGGC
>JBAXAT010000350.1:0-2669 GCA_037142335.1 Verrucomicrobiota bacterium
GGTGAATGCTTGGCTGTTGGCACCGACCAGTGATTTGCTTTGGATGCAGAAGGTCAAGTTGGGGATCTTGTTTGGGCCGCCGACGGAGGCATTGCCGGTGGTGCTGGTGAGTGGCGGAGCGGCGGCGGCATTGCTGGCGCTGGGAGTGCCGGCAGGTTGGCTAAACTGGCGACGGGCTGTGTGTTGCGCAAGTCTCTTCCTAATTGGCTGCGGCATGTACGCCTACATGCCGTTAGCAGCGTCAACAAACCCGCCGATGAACTGGGGTTACTGTGCGACCAAACAAGGCTTCCTCCATGCAGTTACGCGTGGTCAGTACGAGCAATTGCACACATCGGCGCCGTTGAGCGGGGCCTTTTTCACCCAGATTCGATTATTCATGGAAGCCCTAATTAATCAGTACAGCTGGCCGGTGGCGCTGTTTGCCGTTCTTCCTCTGATCTTGCTGGTCTGGCGTTGGAAAGACTTGCGGATGCGTGGCCGGCAATGGCTCATTTATGTATTTGCTGCGTTGGCGACCACAGGTTTCGGGTTATTGATGATCATCAACCCTGGCCTCGACAAGACGCAGCAGGAAATCAACCTGAAGTTCTTCGCACCGGCGCATGGGTTCTTCGCCATGCTGATTGGTTACGGCATCGCACTGGCGGCAACCTGGTCACTGGCTCGCTGGCCACAACTACCCCGGTCGGCATTCCGGTATGGCAGCCTCGCTTTGGTTGCGCTGGCGGCCATTCCCTACAGCGTTAACTGGAAAACGTGCGAACAACGTGGCCATGATTTCGGGTATCAGTTCGGTTACCGGATGTTTTATCCGGGGGGCGATTATCCACCGATGGATCGGGATGCATTTTTGTTTGGCGGCACCGATCCTGGCCGCTTTGTGCCGACGTACATGATTTTCTCCGAAAGCGTTGTGCCGGTCCGTGATAAATTCCGCGACCCAAACCTGCAAAACCAAGAACTGAACTTTGACCGGCGCGATGTCTACATCGTTACGCAGAACGCGTTAGCTGACACGACCTACATGGCGTACATCCGTGACCATTACGACTACTCGCGGCCGACCAACTATAATGTGTTTGCGCGTGCTCTCGGCCGGGCGCAAACTTATCCCGTCGCGCCAATTTGGATTCCAACGGAGCTGGATTCGCAACGTGCGTTTCAGGAATACGTTGCCGACGTGCAAAACCGGCGTGCCCGCGGCGAACCGCAAAACCCAGACGAGGACGTTACGCTGGAAGGCGGGCGCGTGCAGGTTCGCGGTGTCAAGGGCGTGATGAACATCAATGCCATCCTTTGTAAATGGATTCACGATCGCAACAAAGCCAAGCACAACTTCTATGTTGAGGAAAGCTATGTGATTGACTGGATGTTCCCGTACCTCCAACCCTACGGCATCATTATGAAGATCAACGCCGAGCCGTTGCCGTCCCCCAACGACAACCCGGTGTTGTGGTCGCGCATCTTTGATCGCGACAAGGCATATTGGGACAAACTCGTGGCAGAGTTTACAGCGCGACCGGAATTCTGGCGCGACAATGACGCTCGCAAAACATTTTCCAAGCTGCGCTCAGCCATCGGCGGTGTGTACGCTTACCGAAAGCTTTATGACAAAGCACAGTATGCTTATCAGCAATCGCTGCAACTTTGTCCCGATAGCCCCGAGGCTAACTTCCGCACCTCGCAACTATATTTGGAAACTGGCCGTCCTGACGAAGCCATCGCCGTCTTGGAGGCATACCGCAAGCTCGATAAGCTCAACAGTAAGATCGAATTAGCGATTAACCAAATTCGCGGTATGCAGCAAGCCGGTGCCAGTATCCAACAGCTCGAACAGCAGCTTGCCGCCCAGCCGCACAATCTCCAACTCGTCGGTGAACTCGCCAAAAACTATCTGCGCGTGCAACAGTTTGGACGCGTCCAGGCGCTGTTTGATAGCTTTATTTCCCAACCAGTCACCACCGCTGGGGAGATGCTCCAAATTGCTCAGTTTTACCTGAGCATTAATCAGGCACAGCTGGCTGTGCGCAGCATTGAACAAGCAACTCAACGCTTTCCGCAGGAAGCTGACCCACTATACGCACTCGCCATCCTCCGCGGTGCGATGGGCGCACCCAACGACGCCTTAGGCGCCCTACAACGTGCAATTCAAATCAACCCGGCCATCCGGGTCCGTGCCCGGAGCGACCAGCAGTTCACAGCACTGCGAAATGACGCTCGTTTCCAAGCCTTGGTGGCTGGCCAGTAGCCGCCATGAGTCCGAAAAATATTCAAGTTATTAACCAGACCTTCGCCATTGTCTGGGTTGACAACCGGGAAGATTATTTCGACTTGGAAGTCTTGCGGCGCGCCTGTCCATGCGCCGGATGTCGCGGTGAGGCTAACGTCCTTGTAGCTGCGCGACCGGCACCACATAATTACACGCTGGCCAGTTTTGAACTGCGCGGGTGGCAATTTATCGGCAGTTACGGCATGCAACCGCAGTGGGCCGATGGTCACGCCACCGGCATCTACTCATTCGATTATCTCCGTCAGTTAAATACTGGGAACTGAGAGTTTTTACATGCGTATTATCGAGCCGCATTGCCACATGATTTCGCGCGTTACCGATGACTACGAACGGATGGCGCTGGCCGGCATCGAAGCGGTAGTTGAACCGTCGTTCT
>JBAXAT010000351.1:0-2669 GCA_037142335.1 Verrucomicrobiota bacterium
GACATATACTGCGGCGTACCGATTATCTGACCGGTTGCCGTCAAATGCATCTCGGTGTGATCCATTTCCTTAGCAATGCCGAAGTCGGTGACATGCACATGTCCATTGGCGTCGAGGAGAATGTTGCCGGGTTTGATATCGCGGTGCACGACATTGCGTTCGTGCGCATGTTGCAATGCGTTGGCGGTTTGGCGGACAATTTCCAGTGCTTCACGAGGTGGGATTGGGCCTTTGGCCAAACGATCTGACAGCGACCCGCCGGCAATATAATCCATCGTGAAATAATGCTGACCGTTCTGTGTGCCAAAATCATGAATCAGAACGATGTTCGGATGTTGGATTCTCGCGGCGGCGTGCGCTTCCTGCATGAAGCGCTGGAGTTGTTCCGCTGAGGCGGTAGCTCCGCCTTGCAAGATTTTTAACGCAACAATCCGGTCTAGGCCGCGTTGGCGGGCCCGGTACACCACCGACATCGCACCACGGGCGATTTCGCCGAGGATTTCATACCGGCCGAATTCCGTGGTGGTCTCGCCCAAGCCACCACTTAAATCCGCGGGAAGTTTGTAATCTGAACTCACCGTGGTCAATTATAGTGGCCGCCCAGTTTCGCGCAAACTAAAAGCCCGGGAACCGGAACAGCCGGTGCGCGTTGGCGGTGGTGACGCGGGCGATTTCTTCCACCGGCACGCCTTTGAGCTGGGCGAGCGCGACGGCAATATGTGGGATAAACGCCGGCTCGTTGCGCTGGCCGCGTTGCGGAATTGGCGCCAAGTACGGCGAGTCAGTTTCGAGGAGCAAGCTTTCCAACGGGACCGCGCCGGCCACTTCGCGGAGGGCGTTGGCGTTTTTGAAAGTTAGAATGCCGGTGAAGCTAATCATCAACCCGAGTTCGATACATCCCAGTGCGACTTGCGTATTACCGGCGAAACAATGCATCACGCCCCACGGTCGCCAGTCAGGCGCGTTGGCGCGCACCATTGCCAGCGTATCGGCGTCGGCAGAACGATTGTGAACGATGACCGGCAATCGGCGTTGCCGGGCCAAATCCAGATGGGCCTGAAACATTTCCCGCTGCACCACGGCGTGATCGCGCGACCGGTAATAGTCGAGACCGGTCTCGCCGATGGCGACCACTTTCGGCTGACCGGCGAGTTTGGCTAATTCTTGCATATCCGTGCGCCAAGAATCCGCAGTGTGGTTTGGGTGCAAACCGACGGACGCGAACACGCCGGGATATTCGCCGGCTACCGTCAGCACCCGGTGCGTGTCCGCGAGATCGGTGGCGACGCTGACTATGCGCGTCACATCAGCAGCCGTGGCACGGGTAACGGTTGCCGGTAGATCGTTTGCAAAATCCGGAAAACTCAGATGTGCGTGTGTGTCAATAAACATATGGCTTGCTTTTCGTTTCCACTTTATCACAATTACTTAAACCAACTCACGGAGGAAATTATGGCGCGACCAGTCACTCTCTTCACCGGCCAGTGGGCCGACTTACCGTTTGAAGCTTTATGCCGAAAAGCCAAGAGCTTCGGCTTTGACGGTCTCGAACTCGCCTGCTGGGGCGATCACTTCGACGTGGACCAAGCCATTGCCGACAAAGGCTATTGCAAGAAACGCTGGGAAATTCTTGCCAGTAACGGTCTGACCGCGTTTGCAATTTCCAGCCATCTCGTTGGCCAGGCGATTTGCGATAACATTGACGATCGGCACAAATCCATTCTGGCTCCCGACGTATGGGGCGACGGCAATCCAGAAGGTGTCCGGAAGCGTGCCGCGGAAAAAATGATTAAGACCGGCCAGGCCGCTCGCGCGTTTATCGACGCCAAGCCAGTCAGCCTCGGCGGCAAGAAAGGTGCCACCGCCGTCGTCAACGGTTTTACCGGTTCCTCCATCTGGCATTCCATCTATGCCTTTCCGCCGACCAGTGACGAATACTGGCAAAAAGGATTCGACGATTTTGCCAAACGGTTCCGGCCAATCTTAAAGGCGTTCGACGAACTCAACGTCAACTTCGCGCTCGAAGTCCATCCGACTGAAATCGCCTTCGACATCGCCAGCGCCCAACGCGCCATCGCGGCGGTCAAGAAGCACAAACGATTTGGCTTTAACTACGATCCGTCACACCTCGGCTACCAAGGTGTGGACTATGTGAAATTCATCCGCGCATTTGCCGACCGGATTTTCCACGTCCACATGAAAGACGTCTGGTGGGGTCACGGTGACGGCACGGTCGGTGTGTTCGGCGGGCACGTCGCCTTTGGTGATGCGCGCCGGTATTGGGATTTCCGTTCGCTCGGCCACGGCGATATTAACTTTGAGGATATCATCGTTGCGCTCAACGATGTCGGCTATGCCGGTCCGTTGTCGGTGGAATGGGAAGACAGCCGCATGGACCGCGAACATGGCGCGACCGAAGCCGCGGCATTCGTACGCCGGGTGGATTTCAAACCCAGTGTGTTGGCTTTTGACGCGGCGTTTGAGAAAAAGTAAGTTGGCGGTCGCCTTGGTGTCAACAACTCACACGCATTTAATTCAACGGTCCAATTTGTCACGTGCGTTACGACCGCTATAAAGCTAGTACGCCGCATTCCTTGGCGGAAGTTGGCGTCAGCACGACTAGGTTATGGTTTCGCAAGTAAAGCTGTAGCGTCCGCCTTGTCCACTGC
>JBAXAT010000352.1:0-2653 GCA_037142335.1 Verrucomicrobiota bacterium
GAAAAACCACAAGTCGGCGAAAGAACGTCATAATGGAATTCCTCAACTCCTAGCTACTGCTTGAGGCCTTCGAGTGTGATTTTATTGCTCCACAGGCTGAATTGCCACTGGCGCTTCTGTTTCATGTCAACCTTCACCTGCAAGATGTCGCCGTTCTTGAATTCGCCACCAGCCATGCTCGTGACGGGATTGTTCGTAGCGGACATCGCGTGGCTGGACTGCCCCAATGATTGTTTGAGTTCGCCATTCAAATACAGCGTGGGCATGTATTCGGTGTAGATATCCGGGAAGGGGAAGGTCGAATTAATCCGTAACTCCCAGATCGAATAGTTAGCCGGGCGTTGCTGCAACACCAGCCGGTAATGTTCCTGTACCAATCGGTCGCGCAACTCAGGTTTCAGAAAGCCTTCGCGCCACACGCCGGCCAGCGTCTGCGCCGCGTCCGTGTTGTTGGTCTCGGAAAACTTCCGGTGCAAAATCTCCTGCTGCTCCGGCAAATACTTCAGCAACGCCCCGCGCTCCGCAGCCGGCAAGTTCTCAATGCCGCGCCGCACCAACTGCCAGGCAAACGTGGCTTCGCCGATGTTCATAAACGCTGTGGCCACCACCAAGCAAGGGCGCCATTCATTGCCGCGCTGCCCGATCAATTCCTCGGCGCACTGTTTCGCCTCGTTCGTCACCCCGGCCGCCAGATAATCAGTCACAATCTGTTCGACGTATTGATTCTTCAAATAAGACCGGCTGTCGGTCGTCAATTGCAACCGGCGCCATTCCGCGCGCAACCGGGCCGCCTCGGGCTTGGAGTTATGCGAAATGACGCGGTCAGCGAACTGCCGCAACGCATCCAGGCAATCCCGCAGCGGCATCTGGCGCAACTGAATCGCCGCCTGCGTCAGCGTCGCCGGGTCGGTGGTGCAATTCATCGCTTCCGGCAGTTGCCGGCAAAGCTGGGCGGTCGCCAGTTTCCGCCAACCATCGTCGGGCGCGCCGGCAATGAATTCCAACGTCAAGCCGGCGGCTTTGTTCCAATTCGTCTGCGCTTCCGCATCCATCCCGCCGAGGAATGCCGCCAACCACGGACGCGTTGGCTGCAATTGCTCCAATACTTGCCGGCGCTCGGGTTGGCGCAACTTGCCGGCCATGAGCAGTTCCATCAGATACCGGGCCCGCGGCACAGCGGAACTGGCCGGCTGGGTTTCGATCACCTCGACACATTTCAGGAACGCGGTCGTGTTGTCGCCTTGTCCATACGCAGCCTGCGCTTGGTCATACAACGCTTCCCCGTGCGCCGCGACAACGACGCCGGCCACCAGCAGCAGCGCTACCTGCCACTTCACCATGTGTAATGCACCGTGTAATTGATGATGACCTGTCCGTCCGCCGGAATCTTTGGCCGGAACTCCATGGAGCGGGCGTCGGTCTTGGTGTATTCCGCGGTGCTGCCGGTAATCTCCCAGTTCAACCACCGGTACAGATGCTCGACCACGCGCACTTCAATTTCTTCTTTCTTGTGGTTGCGCAACGTAATCTCAAATGACTCGTCGGCCCAATGGTCTCCGCGGTCATCGCGCTTGAAACTGGTCTGTTTCCGTTCGCCGACCACGTCGAACGCGTTACCGGTGTAGAGCCGGACCGTCTCGTCCTTCGCCGTGTGATCAATCGCATCTTCGCCGACGAATTCGTTCCGACCATCGGTGTCGCGCCGGTAGACCTTCACCTTGCCTTTTGGCAACGGCATCCCGAGGTGGGCGGCTTCGGAGTTCTTGAATTCCAGCATCGCCCAGACTTTCGGATTGCAATCCGTGCCATAGCTGGCTTCCCGGCGGATGCTGTTGTAATCCCAACCCCGGTAACGCTGGTCCATCTTGAAGCCGTCGTACACATAGATTCGTTTGGCTGGCACATTGACAGCGCGAATGAATTCGACTTGCTTCACTTCCCGGTCGAGTACCGTCGTTGGCCGCGGCAACGTGTAAAGATGGTATTCCTCAAACGCCTTCTCCGTCACCTGCGGCGCGCCATTGGCGAAACTAGCCCGGCTGTTACCTATGACCATACCAAAACTTTCATTCATGGCTCCCGGCTGCGGCGCACGGGCCACGTCACCAGCCATCAGCTTGAGGCTGGCGTTCGCGAAATCCTTCCCACTCATGTTTTCCAATGTGACCCAGCCGATTAAGTCGAAGTTGTCGCCCTTCTCCGTCGCAACCGCGTTATAGTTCGCTTCCCAACGCATTCCGCCGGTCAGATAGGAGAACTCCACGTCATGCTTGCCGGCCCGATCAGTCCAGAGTCGCCACAACAATGTTGGCTTCAAGAACGCCTGCGGATCTAGCGCATCAAAGAGCGGTCGACCCGGCAACCCGAATTGAACCTTGCCGTCCACTTCCACAATCGGCTGGCCGCCGCCTTGCGGACTGGCCATAAACATCTGCCCGGCGTAATACTGCTGGCCGTAAGTCTGGTACGCCTGCGGGTGCGGCACATAGCCGCTCCGCAGGAGTTTACCCTTCACGATTTTCTTCTCGCCGGTCTGCGGCAGTGTGATCTCGAAATCGAGCGTCTTGCCCTCGGACTTGCGGAGCAACAGGCCTTCGCCGAGCGGGTCGCGCTCGTAGTTCTGCTCGACGATCTGCAACCCGTCCGGGCTCTT
>JBAXAT010000353.1:0-2640 GCA_037142335.1 Verrucomicrobiota bacterium
TGGAATCCCGTTGATTACCGGTTCATTACTGACGAAGCCGATTCAAGTGATTCCGCTACCGTGGTACGACATGACGACGTTAACCCAGAGCATTCTGCCGGCAACACCGACGGGGTTGGTCATCGACTTGGGCTTGATCATTGCTGGGATGGTGATCCCGTTCTGGGCGGTCGTCGGCTCGGGAGTTGCCATCCTGCTAACGTTGATTATGAACCCAATTCTCCACCGGCTGGGTGTGCTGGCGCGGTGGCAACCGGGTATGGACACGGTCGCAACCACGTTTGCTAACTCGCTGGATTTCTGGATGAGCTTTGGTCTGGGAGTGACCGCGGCCATTGCTGTGATCTCGATTTATCAAACCACACGGGATGTTATTGGCAAAGCGCGCGAATTACGGAACCGCCGGGCGGAGACCAAGAGCGAAAATCGCGAAAACGTCTGGGCGGCACCACCGGGGCGCGGCGATTTTTCGCCGTGGCTGGCGGTGGCGATTTATATCGTCTGCTCAATCATTGTAATCATCGTGTGTCACGTGATGGTGCCGAAATTCCCGGTGCTGTTCCTCGTGTTTTTCACGTTCCTCTACACGCCGTTAATTTCCTACATCAACGCGCGGCTGGTCGGCATCGTCGGGCAACACGTTGACATCCCATTCGTTCGCGAAGCGGCGTACATTTTGTCTGGCTATAAGGGCGTCGAAATCTGGCTCGCTCCAATCCCAGTGGAAAACTACGGCGGCGCGGCACAGCAGTTCCGGTCCCATGAACTGACCGGCACCAATTTTTGGTCCTACGTAAAAGCCGAATGCTTGGTAATGCCGCTAACGTTTATTCTTAGCCTAGTGTTCTGGGCGTTCATCTGGCATTCGAGCGCGATTCCGTCGGATCTATTCCCGTATGCCAACAAAATGTGGGAACTAACCGCCAAGAATACCGTGCTGCTTTACTCGGCCACACTGGACACCGGCGGCGCGCAACCACTCTTCTACCAAGCGTTGCACCCCGGCGTCATCGCTAGTTCGTTCTCGTTTACGATGGTCGCGTTCATTCTTCTATCGGCATTTAGCCTGCCGGTAATGGCTGTCTACGGTTTCGTACAAGGCGTCGGTGCAATGCCGCATGCGTTTGTCTTTACTGTGGTTGGCGCGTTTATCGGTAAGTTTTACTATCACAAGAAATTCGGTCAAAAACGGTTTCTGGAAATCATGCCAGTGCTGGCAGCCGGGTACGCGACCGGTGTCGGCCTCATCGCATTGATCGGTGTCGCAGTGAACTTAATCGTGTCCGCAGTATCGTCGTCGCGGTTTTGATGGAAAAAATAAATGGAGCAGATTGGAAAACAAGTCAGATTGCCGTTTCGCCGGGCATTTCAAATCGCCCTGAGTGGAATCCGCATCCGGTTCGGCCGATCCTTGGTGACCGTATCGGGCGTGGTGCTAGGTATTGCCTTTTTGATGAGCAACCTCACCAGCCAACTCATCAAACAGTCCATCACTCAGGAAGCCGCACAACGAAACACTGTTAATTTAATGCTGTCACTGGTGAAGTCCGAAATTGGCGACATTACCGGTCGCCACATCGCGATCTCAACTTTCGGTAATCTTTCGGCGGTTGAACAACTCCTTCTGTCACAACTGAAGGCCACCGCCAATGTGCGGGAAGGCGACGGCGCTGCCTTGCGAATCGTCCTCGGCGATCAGACCAACAGCCAAGCATCACTCGCAATACTCACTACCGGCATGAGCCAGAGCGTAGTACTCGATTCGTTAGCCGATCGAGTTTATACTGGCACGGTCGCACCAACAGTGCGCCGGGAACTGTTTTTCGGCAAGGAAAGCGAAGAACAAATCGCCAAGCAAGCCCGGCAAGCGCGCGCCGATAAGTTCCGCAATTGGTGGATTGTAACGATTTCCTTGTTGGTGACCGTCTTCGGTGTAGCCAACGCGCTCCTGATGTCGGTTACCGAACGGTTCCGGGAAATCGGCACGATGAAATGTCTTGGTGCGCTATCCAGTTTCATTCGCCTGCTGTTTCTGATCGAGAGTTCGCTGATTGGTCTGGCCGGCTCGGTAATTGGCGCGATACTCGGCGCGATACTGCCGCTGGTTGCATATGGGTTTGTGTACCGGTTTGGCTTGGTATTTGGCACGCTACCGTATGGTGGATTGTTTGGGTACGCCGCAATGGCGGTCGTCGTCGGAACACTGCTCGCGGTAATGGCGGCAATCTACCCAGCCCGGTTTGCCGCGCGCATGGTACCGGCCTCGGCATTGAGGAGCACCGTATGAGCCTGACCACCCGACTCGCTGAGGCATTGCTCCAAGCCAGTGATTCAGCCAAGGGGCAATATGTCATCCGCGCGGTTGACGTGAAGAAGATTTACCGGATGGGCGAGTCCGAGACCCATGCGCTGCGTGGCGTTACACTCGACGTCCGACGTGGCGAATACATGTCGATCATGGGACCATCCGGTTCCGGTAAGAGCACATTCTTCAACATGATCGGCGGCCTCGATAAACCAAGCGCCGGCAAAGTCTATATCGATCAGGTGGACATCGCCCAACTCGACCCGTATGAGCTTGCGTGGCTACGCTGCCGGAAGGTGGGCTACATTTTTCAGAACTTCAATCTCATCCAAGTG
>JBAXAT010000354.1:0-2632 GCA_037142335.1 Verrucomicrobiota bacterium
AACCCACGCCGAAGTAGGGATTGCGGTAAACTTACTGGCCTGCTTCCAGCCCAGTTCCATACACGTGCGCTGACTACTAGTTTTAGCGTGATAATAATCAATTCGCGTCAGCGGACCAGTACAAGTGATGGTTTGCGAATGGACATTATTCACGTTGGCACTCGCATTGTGTTCACCTGGCCACTCCAATTCGTTTTTGCCATTCACCAACACAAATGAAGCGTCAGAAGAAATCGTGTAGAGCGTCAGTTGCTGCTGTTTTTCTGTGCGCAGGTAACCAGTGTAATGTGTCAGAAACTTGCTGTTCTCGCCGAATTGATTCATGCCTTGCCGGATGTCCGGCACCCAGCCAGCACCATCGACGCTCGTAGCAACCTGCCACGCGGCTTCCATTTTTTGGAAGGTATCTATCGCACCAGCGACCGGCAACCGGCGCGTTTCCATCAACAAACTGATCTGCGGCGACCAAATCCGATTCAGCCGCGGATTATTGCCACCGAAATAAAGATAGTATTCCTGTTTTGGTTGTAGGTCTCGTGCCAACAACAACGCGTCCTGTCCGGCGCCGCGCCAAACCGGCACCAATGGCTGACTGTCACCCTGCGCATCCATCAACACCATGTCCGTGAGTTTATCCATCGTCGCGCCAAATTCCGGCACGGTGATGGCAACGCCAGCCGTAGCATTAACTGGCGGTGTATCCAACGTCATTACTGCCCGGTATGGTGCATCAGATATGTGCCACCGCACAGGTGCCGGTGCAGCGTGTAACGGTAATGCCAGCAATAAACAGCTGAGCGTGAGCAGACGCGAACCGGTCATCATTTTGTCTGTACCAATGACCGGTAATAATCGGCCATTGCATCTTTGTATTGCGCCGGAACTGCGCCTTCATCGCCGGCGGCCATCTGTTTGTCTGCCGCGCGAGCGGCTTCGCCAGTCGGCAACGTCACTACTGTACCACCGGCAACATTACCTTTAATGGCGGTCAACCGCTGGACGATTTTCTGATGCAACCCATTAAAATCGCGGCGCCGGCCGTCTTTCAATGCTTGCGTCGAATCGTCCATCAACCGCACCACATCATCAAGTCCGTTGGCGCGCAGGAAAAGGAGCGTGGCCAGCGCTTTGGTCTTGGCGGCTTTTTCCTTGAGCATCGCCTGCTCGGCAGCTAAGGCATCAGTTGTTTGTTGTCGTGGCGCGCTTGACGCGCGCAACGGCGCATTGCCATCCATGCCTTGCCGATCACTAAACGCACCCGCCTTACCGCCACCGGTTGCCTTGGCTTCGCTCGGGCCGTCCTCGTCTTTGACTTGGCCTTTTTGCATGGCGTCTTTCGTCCGACGGGCATCAATCTCTGAACCTTCTAAATTTTTAGTGGTGTCGCCGGCCATTTCTCCGTTACTTTCACCTTGCCGGCCACCACTGGAGCGGCCGATCTGCTCGTTTTTATTCGGCCGCGTATTACCTGAACGGCCCTGCGAGCCAAAACTTGGCTGCGGTCCATCGACGACAGCGTTTCCATTTTTCTCATTTTGGGCAAACGATTCATTAGAGGTCGCATCATCAGCTTCTTGTTGCATTCCCTTCTGCTCTTCGAGCAACTTGCCGACAAGATCCTCCATGAAATCATGCAATTTCAGCATCTTAATATCCGTCAACTCGGACTTATCAAAGTTTTCCACCAACCATTTGACGGGGTCGTTGGTTGGAGGCAACCACATCTCCATATCATCGGCAATTTTCTTGGCCTTCTCCATGCCAGACAGAATGCTGTCCTCCTTTTGGCAGGCGAGCTCAGTGACTTTGAGTTTGCCGGCTTCTGCCGCCGCTTTATCGGCCTGAATTACATCGTTATAAATCTCCATCAGTTCGGAGCGTAATTCACCACCAGCCTTGATATCCGGCATGACGTGTGCGTCGGTCAGCATTTGCTCAATTACCTTGGCCATCAAATCCTTACTGGCCTTGATTTCATGCGCCACCGCCCGGTCATTAGGATCCAATTCGTCTTTGTGAGCCTGCTCTTTGCTTTTCTCAATGATATCGCGTTGGATGTTTTCCAACTTGCCGAGCTTGTCTTTTATCCCTTCGAGCACGTCTTTCATTTTACCGATTTCAGCGACGGCGTTGGCCAACCTAGCTTCGTTCAACATCGTAAGAACTTTGCTCAAGTTGGTAATGACCCGCGCCTGCGTTCCAACAGCCATCTGAATTTTGACCGCTTGCAATTCTTCCGCCGCCGCCAACATATCGGCATTAATTTTTAACTCGCTCATCTGCGCCGCCGCCTGCACGAGCTTGGCATTGAAATCCCGGTCGGCTAATGCTGCGGTTTGCGAGCACTTCGTTAAACCATCGCGCACTTTCACCGCTTCATCCGCTAACACGTCTTGCCGGGTCGACAATGCCGGCGCGGCTGCTGCAACCGCCGGTTGTGTATCCCGGTGCAATTCACGTTGGCGCTTGAGC
Source organism: Verrucomicrobiota bacterium (assembly GCA_037142335.1). Taxonomy (GTDB): domain Bacteria; phylum Verrucomicrobiota; class Verrucomicrobiia; order Palsa-1439; family Palsa-1439; genus CAINDI01. The sequence goes on from JBAXAT010000354.1 coordinate 2,473, forward strand.
AAATCCTCCAATCCGGACAAAACATTTTTCAATTGCTCCAACTGCGCCCCGGCCTTCACCATCTCCGGCGCACCTTGCAACCGCGCCAGAATAGCCTGCTCCACATCCACGGCGTGATCGAGCAGCTTCGGCCGCCCGGTACCAGTCGTACTGGCCGCAT
>JBAXAT010000355.1:0-2631 GCA_037142335.1 Verrucomicrobiota bacterium
TTTTCCGGTAAAACCTTTTACACAATTTTCCTGGAATGAATTCGAAGCGAAGCTTTGCGGAGAGCTCAAGTCGATATTTTTCAGTTGCCAGGCTGATACTCACAACGACTTCATTTCAAGACACGCCCGGCGAGCATCACGCAATGCTGGAGCAAGCCGGCTTCGAGATCATTCGTGAACGTGGCCCGTTGCCGGAAACGCGGATGCTGGAATTGGCCGCCGGCAATTTCGACGCGTTCCTCTGCGGCGACGACGCCATCACCCGCGCTGTAATGCAAAAAGCTTTGCCGCGGCTCAAAGTCGTCAGCAAGTACGGCATCGGCCTCGACAAAGTGGACGTCCAAGCGGCGACCGACTTGAAAATTCCGGTCTGCTACTGCCCCGGCGTCAATCACACAACAGTTGCCGAGCATGCGTTCGGTTTGCTGCTCGCGATTTACCGGGACATCGTCGCTGAAAACGCCCACGTCAAAGCCGGCACTTGGAAACGCCTGACCGGCCATGAGTTGATGGGCAAGACCATCACCATCCTCGGTATGGGCCGCATTGGCAAGGAAGTCGCCATCCGCGCCCGCGCCTTCAACATGACCGTAGTCGGATTTGACAAATTCTGGGACTTCGATTTCGCCCGGCATCATAACGTCGAACGCGCCGAGACCGTCGAAGTCGCGCTCAAGGTGGCCGACGTGGTGACATTGCACGTCAACCTCAGCCCAGAAACTAAGCATATCATTAACGCCGAACGGCTCGCCTTGCTGAAAAAAGGTGCCGTCGTTATCAACACCGCCCGCGGTGAACTGGCGGACGTCACCGCCATCGTCGCCGCGCTCAAGAGCGGCCATTTGCTCGGCTACGGCGCGGATGTGCTGGAGCAGGAGCCGCCGCCGAAAGATCATCCGCTGTTCGCCTGCCCGAATGCCATTCTCACGCCGCACATCGGCAGCCGCACTTACGAAAGCGTGGCCCGGCAGGCATCAATGGCGGCGCAAAATCTCATTGCGGTGTTGAACGGTCAGAAACCCATCGCGCAAGCCAACCAAGTCTAAGGAAATTTCATGAGCACACCTCAATCTGACATCGGCCTCATCGGCCTCGCAGTCATGGGCGAAAACCTCGCTCTCAATATCGAAAGTAAAGGCTTTCCTATCTCCGTGTTTAACCGCACGGCTAGCAAAGTGGACGAATTTATGAACGGGCACGCCAAGGGCAAGAAATTCGTCGGCGCACACACTTTACCGGAGTTTGTCGGATCGCTGAAACTGCCGCGCAAAATCATCATGCTAGTCAAAGCCGGCAAGGCCGTGGACGAACTCATTGACCAACTCGTGCCACTGCTCTCGCCCGGCGACATTTTGATCGACGGCGGCAACAGCTTGTTCACCGACACGATTCGGCGCACCAAGTACGTCGAGAGCAAAAACCTGCTCTACATCGGCACCGGCGTGTCGGGCGGCGAAGAAGGCGCACTCAAAGGTCCGTCGATCATGCCCGGCGGCAGCCCGGCCGCATGGCCGCACGTCAAACCGATCTTCCAGAAAATCTGCGCGCAGACGACCGACGGCGAACCGTGTTGCGATTGGGTCGGCGAAAACGGCGCCGGTCACTTCGTCAAGATGGTCCACAACGGCATCGAGTATGGCGACATGCAGTTGATCTGCGAAGTCTATGACCTGATGAAACGCGGCCTCGGCCTGACCAACGCCGAGATGCACCAGATTTTCACCGAATGGAATCAAGGCGAACTCGACAGCTATCTCATCGAGATCACCCGCGACATCCTCGGTTACAAGGACGACGAAGGCAAAGAAGTCATCGACCTCATCCTCGACGCCGCCGGCCAGAAGGGCACCGGCAAATGGACCGTCGTCGCCGCACTCGACGACGGCATGCCGCTCACGTTGATCGGCGAAGCCGTGTTCGCCCGTTGCCTCTCGGCGGTGAAAGAAGAGCGCGCCGCCGCCAACCAGCAGCTTGTGTCCAAGGCGAAACCCTTCAAGGGCGACAAGGCGAAGTTCGTCAACGACCTCCGGCAGGCGCTCTACGCCTCGAAAATCGTCAGCTACGCGCAAGGCTACCAGCTCATGCGCGCCGCCGCGAAGACCTACAAGTGGAATCTCAACAACGGCGGCATCGCGCTCATGTGGCGCGGTGGTTGTATCATCCGCAGCGTCTTCCTCGGCGACATCAAGAAAGCGTTCAAACGCAACCCCGATCTCGTCAACCTGCTGCTCGACAAATTTTTCAACAGGGCCGTGTCCAAGCGGCAGGCCGCCTGGCGGCGCGTCGTGATGCAAGCCGTGAAGATCGGCATCCCGACGCCCTGCCTCAGTAGCGCGCTCGCGTACTTCGACGGGTACCGGAGTGACCGCCTCCCGGCGAACTTGCTCCAGGCACAGCGCGATTATTTCGGCGCCCACACCTACGAACGCGTCGACAAACCGCGCGGCGAATTCTTCCACACCAACTGGACTGGTCGTGGCGGCACTACCACCGCGCGCACGTACACGGTCTGAGACGTGGAAAGATCAAGCCCAAATTAAGATACTTGGAGAATCTGTTGGCCGGTAGTTGGCCGCTGAAGGAGCCGAACGTGATCAAAGCTAATCTCATTCACTTGAGCTACAATATGTG
>JBAXAT010000356.1:0-2619 GCA_037142335.1 Verrucomicrobiota bacterium
AGTAAGGAGTAGCATTGGTCTTCAGATTCCCGAGATAGCCGTACCCGAAATTTGTGTCCGCGGGGCGATTGTAAAAGTGACTACTGCTGGCGATGTTTCCGATCGCATTCAGGTCAACCAAGCCGCCCGTGCCAACGTAGGCAAACTGGCCTTGCAAAACATTGTTAGTGCTTCTCACGGCAATCCAGTACGGCTCAATCATGGAGCGGCCCAGTTGACCATCGAGCTCAACGAAGTCAAAGCCGGGAGCAGGTCCGTAAGGAACATCAGTGGTCAGAACATTGTTCATCAGATACAAGTCGTTGGTCCAATTATCGATCCGAGTGAAGTCATTGGTCGAATAGATGTAAATATAGCTATTCGAAGGTGAAGAAGGTTGTCCGCCGGAGGTCTCGCCGCCGGAGATCACTTGGCCTTGGCCTTGGCGGACAATTTCCATCAGCGCACGATCCACGGCCATCTTGGCGAGTGACTTGGCGGCGGCTTGGTCATTGTAAGCAGTGCCGCTTTTCACTTCGGTGCGCGCGGTCAGGACAAAGGCCACGGCCAGCAGGGCCACAATCGCCAGCATGGAGAGGGTGACGACCAGTGCGACTCCGTTCGTTTGCCGGCGGCCGTGGCGAATAATGTTTGGCATATGGTGACCTCCAATCTTGGCTAATTTTGTGTGCTTTGGGGCAGAAACACCCGGCTCGTGTATTGATGGGTATTGTTTGTCAAAATCCTTTTGGCGGTTGTCGAGTCGGTCGACTCCAATTTGAGTGCGAGATTGTAACTGGCGCTGTCAATGGCCCAGATGGTGATTCCGACCGATGTCGGTAACGAGTTGGTGGTGGCGGAGGTGGGCCAACCATCCGCGGCCGAGACTGAGTAAACAGCATCGGTATAAAATTGGAAGTCAATCCCGACGATGTTATCGGAAAGGGTTTGCCAGAAAGTCGCAGGCGGGCTGTAGGTGGTCCAATCGACCGGTGGCCTGGTACCTGCATCCGAACCGCGTTGCAGGGCATGTTTCTGTACTGTCCCGTAGTTATTTTCCGTGATCTGAGTGACTCTGTAGCCGACGTTTACCGCTGATCCATTGGTGCAGCCTTCGGACTCGGAGAGGGCGCTTAGGCAATACAAGATGCTGTTGCTGAAGCTGATGCCCAGGATGGTATTCGCAGTCGCGCTCGCCAGATACATGTTTGTGCCGACACTGGAATAGGCGGCGCGCTCCAGATCGCGGGCAATCTGCTGCAAGACGGCGCGAACCACTTGGTTTTTCTCCATTTTGTTTGAGCCCAGAATTATCATCCGGTTGACATTGCTGAATGCCATGAAGAGCATAATCACGAGCATACTCAGCACCGCCAGTGCCGCCAGCAATTCGATCAACGTAAAAGCCGTCCGTTGACTGTGCCGCTTATTGAACATAGCGGGTTACCTCGGTGAAATAATAATGGGTTGTGTTATAGCCTGAGTTCGTCAGTGGTGTGTAAGATGGTGGGCCGGTGGTGCGATAAACGGCAATCTGGACGCGAGTGATCATATTGGTGCCACCAGCCGCGATTGTGGCGAAGCCGTTGGTGATGACCAGACAGTCGGCAATGTAATTTATTCCATCCAGTTGCTGAGTGGAGGAATAGTTTTCGCTCGTATCGATGACTGTCGTGGCATCAAGTGATCCGGCCAGCATACCGGCGTAATAATTTGAGTTTGCGATCATCTGCTGGTAGTACGCAATCCAATCTTGGCCGATGGCCATCATCTGTGTGTCGTCTTCAGCTTTGCGGACGGCGTCCATTCCAAGCGGAAACAAAGCCAATATTCCAACAATGCCAATCGTCACAATTGCGACCGCCAGTGTGACTTCGACTAGCGAAAACCCATGCAGTGGACGGCGGACGCGGCCTGCTGTTGATGAGTTAAAGGTGTTCGGCATGGTGGCGGCTAACTCTTGTTGACGATTGCTTTGCCGGTGATTGGGTTGATGGTGATGCGATTGGTACCGGGATAAGTACCTGTCGGCGTCGGCGTCGCACCGGTGGTCACAAAACCTTGGGTCAGAGAAAGCTGTGGCGGGCAGGTCAGCGGTGTCTGGCAGGCCGGTGTGCCCACCGCGCTGATGCTACGTAACGGTGCGCACTGACCATACTGGTTGAACTGCACACACCAGACATTGAGTCGGGGGGCTCCATTCGTGGGAAATGGAACGTTGGCCGTCGCGATATTGCTGATTTGATCGGTAAAAATTGCTCCCGCCGGCAAATGTTGGACCGCATCAATATAGGTGACTGTCGACAAGGGATCGACATTCAGATTATTCGCTAACTGGTTGACTGCGGAGACACAGAATCCATAGGCGGTATAGCAATTGTTATCAGAATAGGCCACCACGAGGTACACGTTCTGGGCGTTGACCAAGGCGTAGGTGCGGGCCATTGCCACTTGATCGGAAAACTGCCGGGTCGCGTTGCTGAGCGCATTCGCCTGCGTAATCCGCGCCAGCGACGGGATGCTGACTGCAATCAAGAGACCGATGATGATGATGACGGCTAACAACTCAACCAACGTGAACCCGTTGTGATTTTTGAAGCGTCTCATTGTGTTATTGCCAGCTTGTGACGTCATCACTAG
>JBAXAT010000357.1:0-2601 GCA_037142335.1 Verrucomicrobiota bacterium
CCATCATGCCGCCGAGGTAATAGAGCCAGCCGTAGAGTTGGAATACATTATTTTTTCCTTGGCGTGCCCAGCCGTTGTCAAAGGCGCGGCGGTCGCGTTCGCGACGGGCCGGATCCCACCACATCGAGGGGCCGAGGGCGCAGAACGTGACCGATACGTTCGGTTCCAAAACGAAGCCTTCGGGTGGATTGGCGTAATCGTGGTATGCCAGAATCGGCAATATTTTATCCGGATGGGTTTTGCGCAACTCTTTGGCGATGCGATTGACAAATCCGTACCAGTAGTTGCCGGCATAGCCTCGATCAATGGCATCGGCAGGGCTACGCAGAACAGCCTGGCAGTCGGCGCATTTGCAGTACGGCGCCATGTCCATGGGGCCCAGTGCGAAGTAGTCGCCACGGGCCACGCCACCTGGTTTCAAGCCTTTGCCGTCAAAATAATTACGGGCGTCCTGAACGACCTGCGCCACCAGTTCGGGGCTCGAATAGCAGAGGTTCGGCATGCCGCCGGCCTTGTCCGGCGCCATCATTTGAGCCTCCGTCAGGCCCTTGGCAAAGAACTCGGGACGGTCAACCTCGAAGGTGATGGGATTGGTGCCATAACGTTTCGAGAAGCGGTCACGGAAACCAATGAAAGAATGCATGCCCTGCATGATGTTCTCGCCACCGGCCCGCATGCGCAGCGACCAGAGCGCCTTCTCGTACTTCGTGTAGCCGGGCACCCTGGCTCCCGTGTGTTCGGACCAGGAGATCTCGCGGAAGGCCATCGCAGGAGTACGGCGAGCTTGGCCGGCTTTGAGCGTCAGGACGGGCTGTTTGTCGGACACCACTCCAAGCTTACCCGGCGCATACCAGCGCACGCCGCAGTCATTCTCAAGAAAATAGTAGACGGCGTTCAGGGTGCCATTATTGCTGAAAGCATTGGGCAACGCAGCCAGCAATGCCGCTTCGCCGCTGCGAACCGTTCCGGCTGGAGTCCCATGCCCCTCGTCGCAGTGCAGGAGCAAATTGGTCTGCGCATCGGTTTTAAAAGCCGCCGCGGGGGCAAGCGCCGGGCGAATGGTGCGCGAGATGCGAATCTCGTCCACCGTGCCGCGCAGCGGCGTCCAGATCGTATTCTTGAAACTAACAAAAAAACCGCCGATATAGAGTTTGGCCTGAGCCACCGCCGTCTGGTGATAGACGCCGCTGCCCCGGTTGACGCCGTCAACAAATAACTCCACCTTGCCTGAAGCAACGCTGTGCGTGGCCATAATATGATGCCAGCCTGGCGCAAGGTTGTCAGCGCGGAGCGATGTTTCGCGGCCATCATGGATGGAACGGTAGCGGACGCCGTCGCCTTCGAGCAGCAGGATCACGTGGTCGCGGCCGGATGTCAAACGCAGGATCGTGCCGGAGCCGGGCTTGTCGGCCGCGATCTGCACCCAGCACTCCAAGGTCCCTTCGCGGTCATCATAACCGTGCTGTTCAGCGGTCAAAACCGTATCCGCATTGAAAGCTAGAGCCTTACCCCATTTGCCTGCGACCCAGACGTCATTTGCCGAATCCGCTTTGATCGGTGCTTCGAAATCGTCCTTGCCCATGAGGATGAGGGTGTCCGGGGTGGCGCGAACCAGGTATTCCTGATCCTTGAAATCGGCGTTTTTCAAACCGAGCGCCTTTGTAGCGAGGCTCTCGCCGACCAGCACGCGTGGCCCGGTAACAGGCCGGTCATCTGTTACAACCGGCAACCGCGCCCCGGTGATTTTCTCGATATGCTCGTTTAACTCCCGTATTGCCAGCTCATTGATTTTAGATTTTGTCGCACTGACGACAATCGTCGCCTGCGGTTTGCCATCGGCAACCAGGGTTATCGCCGGCTTCGATTCGCTTGCAGCCTGAGCTTCATCCGGACAAGCCGTTAGCAGCATTGCCAGTGCACCAACCAATGCCATTGCGCGTTTTATGTTAACTGCGATCCAATAACTCTTCATTTTTATCATCTTTTAAATATCCTTCTAAAATTATAGTTTATCCGTAAATAATATCTAAACTGTTTACGGATAAGCTCTAAGTCGTTCCAAACAGGCTTTTCAAGCCGTTGCTTTTGCTGTCACTTCATGTAGCCCCAGAGATCGGTGGTCGTCCAGTTAACTTCAGGACTGAATTTACATAGTTCCGGATACTTCATTAGTGTAACGTGCCCGTCAACGAACACCACATTACTTGAAAGGTTACCGTGCCGCAACCCCCATGTCCCAATTGTTGTACTAGTGCCATACTCTGTTCCAGCATAGCCAACATTACGCATGGTGCCATTGGGATATACAGAATCCATCAGGAGGAGCTTGGCTCCAGGTTTTTTAACCTGCCCCAATCGGCGATAAGGAATACGAGTAGTCGGGGTGCCGCCGCTTGTATCTCCACCAATTCCAAACTTATTCATGCCGTAGTGCGTTTGGAAGGCGTTATTACCGACACCCATGGTAAAGGATGGACATTCCAGTAAACCACCTTTCTTCCAAATGTTACCATGGGCGCCATTGGTCGCATCCAAGTGTGTCAAGTAGTAGTTAGACTCTCCGATGTATTTGCCTATCAGATTGCTCCAGGTAAATGACTG
>JBAXAT010000358.1:0-2584 GCA_037142335.1 Verrucomicrobiota bacterium
AGCCGAACCACCTCTCAGCAGCAACGCCCACTAGGGCGGAAGAAGCCCCGAGAAAACTTGGGGAGCAGCAAAATGAGAGACAGTTCATCGGCTCTCTTTTTTTGTGATCTGGGTTCTACCAGCCTACAGGACGACTGCCTGATACCCATTGAACCAACGCCAGTTTTATGTGTGTCGCCTATACTCCGCCAAGAGCTAAACTTGTAACCCCACTTGTAACCCTATTTGGGGTTACAAGTGTTTAAATAGCACTGGACGCTCTATCGCTCACGGCGTAGTCTAGTATCGGAATTGAACCAAAACGCTAATAAAACCAACCAAAAGCCACTCCCCAGTCGTTATGCGCCCGTAGCTCAATTGGATAGAGCGTTGCCCTCCGAAGGCAAAGGTTGTGGGTTCAACTCCCGCCGGGCGCACCAGTTAATAGGAAACCATCAGCGAGAACACACGGTATGAGTGAGAAAATCCAAGTCGCACAAAACCAGCCTGATGATCTACAGTCAGTACTTTATTTGCAAAACTCCTGCCGGCTCATCCGTACCGAACTCGCTAAGGTAATCGTCGGGCAGATGGACGTGGTCGAGCAAATCCTGATCGCCATCCTGACCCGCAGCCATGCGTTGCTGGTTGGGGTGCCGGGGCTGGCCAAGACATTGCTGATCTCGACGCTCGCCGAATCGCTCCACCTGAAATTCAAACGCATCCAGTTCACACCAGACCTGATGCCGTCGGACATTACCGGCACGGAGGTCATCTATCAGGACCCGGCCACCGGCGAACGGCAATTCCGGTTCCTGCCGGGCCCGATTTTCACCAACATCCTGTTGGCCGACGAAATCAACCGGACTCCGCCCAAGACCCAGGCCGCCATGCTCGAAGCGATGCAGGAACGCAAAATCAGCATCGGTGGCACCGACCACAAGTTACCGGAACCGTTCTTTGTGCTGGCGACGCAAAACCCGATCGAGCAGGAAGGCACGTATCCACTGCCGGAAGCGCAGCTCGACCGGTTCATGTTCATGATCAATGTCGATTACCCAAGTTTTGAGGAAGAAAGCGCGATAATGCGCCGCGCCACGGCCAGCAGCATGGATTCAGTCGCGCCGGTCTTGACGGCGGACGCGATTCTCTCATTGCAGAAAATCGTGCGCCGCGTGCCGGTCGCCGATCATGTGTTTGATTACGCCGAAAAAATCGTCCGCGTCACACGCGTCAAGACGCCGGAGGCCGCCGATTTCTGCAAAAAATGGCTGACCTGGGGTGCCGGGCCGCGCGCGAGCCTGAACCTCATTCTGGCCGCCAAGGCTCGGGCGATGATGAACGGCCAGTATTACGTGAGCTGCGAAGACATTTCGGCGGTCGCGCCGGCCGTGCTCCGCCACCGGCTCATCCCGAATTTCACGGCGCAAAGCGAAGGCCTGACCGCCGACGACATTGTGCGTAAGATTTTGGAAACCATTCCGCCCGACGAACCGGTGAAGTAACCCATGCCGCAGGACGCTTCCGCGCAGTTGCTGGATCCGGTGGCGATTGCCCGCGCCGAGGCGCTCGGAATTCTGGCGCGCGAAATCGTCGAGGGCTTCATGGTCGGCGAAAACAAATCGCCGTTCCACGGGTTTAGCATCGAGTTCGCCCAGCACCGCGAATACGCGCCCGGCGACGACACCCGGCATCTCGACTGGAAAGTGCTCGGCCGCACCGACCGGTATTACCTCAAGCAGTACGAACAGGAAACCAACTACGTCGCCCACCTCCTGCTCGACGGCAGCGAGTCCATGAATTACGGCTCCGGCAAGCTCACCAAATTCCAGTACGCCAAGGTCATGGCCGCCTGCCTCGCCTACGTCATCCTGCTCCAACGCGATGCCGTCAGCCTGAATATTTTCGACACCAGCGCGCGCACGGTCATCCCGTGCACCGGTAACCGCGACATGATTTTTGAAATCACCGCCAAGCTGGCCGCGTTCCAGCCGACCGGCGGCACCGGCATCGGCCAGATCCTCCATGAAGTGGCCCACCAGACCCGCCGGCGCGGCCTCGTCATTGTCATCAGCGATTTGTTCGACGACGAAACCAAAATCCTCGACGGCATCCGGCATCTCCGGTTCAACGGCCACGAAGTCATCGTTTTTCATGTGCTCGACCCGCACGAACTCAATTTCCCGTTCAAAGGCACAGTTGAATTCGTCGGCCTGGAACAACTGCCGAAGCTGCTGACCCGGCCTGCCGAAATTCGCAACAGCTACCTCAGCGAACTGGAAAAATTCCTCAATTTCATCCGGCTGGGCTGCGAAAAGAATCGTTGCCACTACACACTGGTCAACACCGCGCAGTCACTTCACGAAATGCTCAGCGGCTACCTCGCCTTCCGCCGGCGAACTTCCACCAGATAACGAGGTTATTGATGAACGTTTCAACACACCGGCTGGCTGTCAGAATCCGCACTGGAGGGCGAGGCTCCGGCCGAGCCGTCCCCGCTGCTCGCCGGGAGGCTCGCCATCCAAATTCATCAATCCGTCGGGCTAAGCAATGAGCTTTCTGAATCCACTCATGCTGGCCGGCCTCGGTGCCATCAGTGTGCCGG
>JBAXAT010000359.1:0-2582 GCA_037142335.1 Verrucomicrobiota bacterium
AGCTGCGGTTCCCGATCCTGCGCAGCCTGGACCTCCACGGCGCGCTGTTCTACGACGTCGGCGCGCTGGCCGAAAGCCCCACCGACCTGCATGCGAAGTCGCTGCGCCACTCGGTCGGAGTGGGCCTGCGCTACCTGCTGGGCGGCGTGGTGCCGATCCGCCTCGACTACGGGATCATCCTGGACCGCAGATGCAAGAGCGTGGATTCAACGACGGGGAAGTGCTCGGCCCGCGAAGAAGTCGGCAACATCCACTTCGGGGTGCTCTACACCTTCTGAGGCTTGTTGGCGTGCACGGAGCGCTGCGGCTTGCCGGACGGCTTTTTCGGGCGGGCGGTGGGCTTCGCGGCGGACCGCGACGTCTTGGCAGGGCGTCCGCCGTGGTGAGCGGGGCGCGCGTGGCGGCGTTGGCCTCGGCGGCGGCGAGGAGTTGCCGGTGTGTGTCGTCTGCAGCCCGTGTTAGTGCCGTGCCGGTGGCGAGCGGTTCGAGAACCTTTTCGAGGGCAGCCTTGGTGACATTGGTATTGGCGGTGGCAAGTTCCAACGCCGCTTTGACGGACTCCACACCGTCGTGTTGAGCCCGGCTGATGGCGGTGCCGACGAGCGCAAGGTCGGCGGACTCGCGATCGCTCTTGGTTTGCGGGAGTGCGACCTTGATTTGCCGGAGAACTTCCTCAGCTTTCCGGTCAGCGACATCTGCCACCGCAGAGGCTGCGAGCAAGGCCTGTTTCTTTTGGAGTGGATCGGCAGCTGGGTTGTTAACGATGACGCGCGCTTCGCGGGTCTTGGTGTCCAGTTGCTCGGCAGTCTCGCGGAAATCGTGGATGGAACTGTTGAGTGCCTGGCGTTCTTTTAACGCATTGAGCCTGTCGGGATCGAAGCCGGCTGTGGCGATCCGGATTCGCAACGGTACCGACTCGCCGCGTTGGCCTTTGAGGTCAGTGGCGGCGAGTTTGGTGATAACCCGGTCGCCAGGATGAACGCCGAGGTCGAAAAGATCCCAGGTGCGCGCGACCTTCGTCTCCAAGCTGTTGGTTTGCGCGAGCGGAAACGTCTGCCATGCGCCACGATTGACTTGAATCATTTGCTCAACACGTGCGATCCCAAAGTCGTCCTTGGCGCTGCCGGTAAGATTGACGATTGAGTCGGGTGGCAGGACCAGTTCGTCCTTCTCCGGTTTATCGATCTTGGCAAACGGCAGGAGGTCGGGGCGTATCCGGATTTCGTACTGCGGACTGTATTTGTTCTCGAAGCCGGTCTGCGCGGCAACGAGGTGAACTTGATATATGCCTGAGGTCGTCAACGGGACACGCGCGACTAATTGACCGCCGGTCTGCGCGAATGGGAGTTTCTTATTGTCCAATTGGAGAGCGGCTTCCTTGATCGGTTGATCGACATCGAGGCGCAACTCCACTTCCGTCCCTTCGAGCGCGTCGAGATCGCCGTTCTCTTCCTTCACGGTCTTAGCCGGCAACTGCGAGTACGCCGGGTAGTGGTAGGTCTTCTGGAACTTCACCACATGCGGACGCGCCCGGGGCGTGAGCGTGTATTTGCGAGTGAGTGCGTCCTCGGCACGGACGCGAAACTGCACGAGTTCCTGGTTGAGCTGAATCGCCGCCGTAAACTGATTCACCGCGCTGAGCAACATCGGAATGCGTTCGCGCGGGCCGTGCTGCGGAAAGATTTCCAGCACGACCGCCTGGACGTTTGCTCCTGTGACCTCGACCGTCACCGGCACGCTGTCGCCTTCGGGTTCAATCTGGTCGGGCGGGGTGGGCGCGGTCACGGTGATCTGAATGCTGGAATACCGCGCGAGATTCGCGCCGGGTGCGACCGCACGCGCGAACGATTGCCTGAACCGCAAACCCGGCATAATGAGTAACACCAGCAGCACAGCGAACGCCGTGGCGACCGAATACAACCAGCCGGCAATCAGTTTACGGGTGAGCAATCCTTCGATCCGCACCGCGCCGACATCGCGCGCGGTCGCTTGCTGCAGTGCGGCCCGAAACTCGTCGGAGTCCCAATGCGGTTGCTGACCGCTCTCCGCCAACTCAACAGCCGACAGCAGTTCCTCGCGCAATTGCGGTGCGGCCAATTCAACCAAGCGCGCCAATTCGCGCACATCCGGCATGTGTGCCAATTGCCGGCCGCACTCCAGCCAGAACATCACGGCCGTGGCCACGTAGCCGGTCACACTCAGCCCCAAGCGCAGGCCGTCAGGCATCAAGACGAACCGGTCGATCAACGCCACCGCCATCATCGTCGCGAACCATATCGCCAACGCGCTACAGACCCCGCGCCATATGATCAGTCGCCGTCGCTGCCGGCTAAAGCGCTGGAGTTTCTCCCAAATGATCGGGTGAATGGTGGAGGTCGTCATATGAGTCCAGTCCGCTTCCGCAATATCCACTCGGTGGTCAGCAATGCAATGACTGGAACAAACCAGTACCAGCTTTGCCAGAGGATGGTTTCGGATTCTTCGATCCGGCCTTTGCTCAACGGGTCGAGGCTATTAATGAGTTTGGTCGCGTCTTCCTCGCGGTAATATTCGCCACCGCTGGCGCGCGCCATCTGTTGGAG
>JBAXAT010000360.1:0-2576 GCA_037142335.1 Verrucomicrobiota bacterium
TTTCATACATCTCCCGTTATTTTATATTTTCCAGCGAGGCTGCCCCGCTTGTCTGCTCTTTTAATTCTTTCGGAGTTCCGCGGTAACGCACCGTCGCCGCTCCGGCGGCTTTTACATTTAAACAGTTCTGAACATTGACCGTGGATGTTGACGCGCCGCCGGCATCAACTGCGGCGTTATCCGTTATAAGTTTTCCGGCGTCAACAGTTACCGCGCCATTGATTTTAAGCTTTAAATCTTTAACTTTTCCTGAAACAACAAGATCTCCGGCGGCATTTGCGGCAACAATCTCCAGTTTTTCACCCGCCACATCATTTATTACTATATTTCCGGCTCCGGAAAAATCCACACTGGTCAGCACCGGCGTTTCAATTAACAACTTTATCCTGCTGTCAAGAATGCAATTCTCTCTCAATCCGACACTTAATTTCCCGTTTGAGACATTTATTACAACATAGTCAATTGCATTTTTACCGGCGTTGATTGTAATTTGCGAGACGGTTCCCCGCCGGACTTCAACATCAAGCGCCCCGTCAACCGCAAGCGCGGTAAATGCAGCAAGTGATTTAACTTCAGACACTATTTTACCCGCTGATTTTACTCTGCCGGAGTCATTGCCGGTAGATATTCCGCTGTTAACAGAGGAACTGGCGTCATGTACATTTTTTACATTGGTCTGCTGATCGGAAATCACAGATGCCGCCAGCCATCATCAGGATCACAACGGAGCGACTGAAAATTCCCTCCCGGGGGTTGCGGGGACCGCGCCGCATGAGGTCGGGCTCGGGCGGATCCACGGCGAGTGCCAGCGCCGGCAGTCCATCCGTCGCCAGGTTGATGTACAGGATCTGCACGGCGCTCAAGGGCATCGGCAACCCGAACAACGAGGCGCCGACCATGATGAGCATTTCGCCGATGTTCGAGGAAAGCAGGTACATCAGGTACTTCTTGATGTTGCTGAAGATGCCGCGCCCTTCCTCGACCGCCGCCACAATCGAGGCGAAGTTGTCGTCCGTGAGCGTCATCGCGGCGGCTTCCTTGGTCACGTCCGTACCCGTAATGCCCATGGCAATCCGAATGTCCGCCTTCTTCAGCGCGGGCGCATCGTTGACACCGTCGCCCGTCATGGCTACGATGTTTCCACGTTTCTGGAGCGCCGCCACCACGCGCAGTTTGTGGGCAGGCGACACACGGGCATACACGTCGATGTACATGACCTCCCGCTCGAACTCAGCTTCCGGGATGGCGTCGAGTTCCGCGCCGGTGATCACCCGCCCGTTCTTGAGAATACCCAACTCGCGGGCCACGGCCTGGGCCGTGACGGGGTGGTCACCGGTAATCATGATCACCTTGATACCTGCCTCGCCGCACGTTTGGACAGCGGCTTTGGCTTCAGCCCGGGGCGGATCGATCATGCCGGCCAGGCCGAGGAACGTCATGTCCCGCTCCGCGGTCTCGAGCGCCGCATTCGTCTTTCGCGCCACCGCCAGCACCCGTAGCGCCTGGCCAGCCATGCCGAGCGCGGCCTCGTGAATACGCTGGCGTTCGACATCGTCAAGCGGCGTCTCGCGCCCCACTCCGTCCACAACCTCCAGCCGGCGGGTACACGAGGCCAGAATCACCTCCGGTGCCCCCTTGGAAAAAGCCTGCACGCCTTCAGGAAAGGCGTGCAGTGTGGTCATGCGCTTGGTCTCGGACGTGAACGGAATTTCGTTCGTGCGGGGGAACCGCGTGTCAAGCTGGGCCTTGACCAGGCCGGCCTTGGCGGCGGCAACCACCAGCGCGCCTTCCGTCGGGTCGCCTTTGACATGCCACCGTCCGTCTTCTTCCGCGCGGGCCAGATGGGCGTCAGACGCCAGGGTCGCCGCTTCCAGAAAACTCCTGACGGCCGCGGACGGTTCGACCGCCTGGTCGGCCATCAGGAATTTCCCCTCGGGAGCGTAGCCGGCGCCGGACACGTCCCAGAGCTCCCCTGCCACATACAATTTACGAACGGTCATCTCGTCCTTGGTCAGAGTGCCCGTCTTGTCCGAACAAATCACCGAGGTACTGCCGAGCGTCTCCACCGCAGGCAGGCGGCGCATGAGCGCATGCCGCTTGACCATGCGCTGCACGCCGATGGCCAGGGAGATCGTGACCACCGCCGGCAACGCTTCCGGAACGACGGCAACCGCCAGGGCGATGCCAAACAGCAGCATTTCCATGAAGGGCTGCCCGCGCATGAGCCCGAGCGCAACGATCACGACCACGATGACCAGCGCCGCGCGCGCCAGCGTGCGCCCGACCTTGTCGAGATTATCCTGGAGCGGTGTGCGGCCGGTTTCCACGGACTGGAGCAGCCGCGCAATCTTGCCGAACTCCGTGCTCATCCCCGTGGCCGTCACCACCGCGCGGCCCCTGCCATAGGAGCCGGCCGTACCGGCATACACCATGTTCTTGCGATCGCCAACCGCCGCCTGCGCATCGGTAATGGGGGCCACATGTTTCTCCACCGACGTCGATTCGCCGGTCAACGCGGCCTCCTCGACCTGAAGGTTGACCGATTCCACCAGCCTGGCGTCGGCCGGCACCCGGTC
>JBAXAT010000361.1:0-2575 GCA_037142335.1 Verrucomicrobiota bacterium
ATCCGGTCGGCCTTGGGCTTAGACAAGGTGTGTTCGTGCGGCAGGATTACGCCTTCGTCCCAGCGATGTAGGCGAACGCACGCGATGAGGCCAGTACGAATCTTGGTGCCGGAGCCGTCGAGGGCGGCGAATTCCTGTTCGAGGTAATACAAGGCCGGTTGCTTAGCGCGACGAAGGATGCCATCGTTGCGCCAAGACTGATAGAGGCCGCGGGCGCGGGTATATTTGTTACGCTGATCAGAGTCGCCGGGTTCTTCCTTGCCGAGCTCGATGCGGATGAGGTTGTAAGGTGAGCGTTGGAGGTAACGCTCGCGCATTTCGGGTGTGATTTTGTCGTACGGCTGCGTCAGCACCTCGCTGGGGTTGACGCGTTGCGTGTTGTAGAGGACGCCGTGAAAAGGTTGAATCTCAGCCATGATGGGGCGGCATAGTAGGCGGCAACCCGCGCAGCGTCAAGCGGTGCCTCGCAAGCGGCTTACTGTTTGACCGCTTCGGCTTTAATTTCGATGGTAACGTCTTCGCCGAGCATTAAGCCACCGGCTTCCAAGACTTTATTGTAGGTCAGGCCGTAGTCTTTGCGGTTGAGCGTGGTCTTGGCGGTGAAAGCGATACGTGTCTTGCCCCACGGATCTTTGATCGGTCCTTTGACGGTGACCGGCACGCTGATGTCTTTAGTCACGCCGTGCATTGTAAATTTGCCGACAAACACCGGTTTGCCTTCTGACAGAAGAATAGATGTGCTGGTAAAGCTAAGCGTGGGAAATTTCTCCACGTCGAAAAAGTCCGCGCCGCGCAGGTGGTCGTCGCGTTGCTTGATGCCGGTATCAATACTCTTCGCCTGGATGACACCATTTCCGCCGGTGACGAGTGTTTTAAGTGCCGGGTCAACCGTTAGTTCACCTTCAAATTCATTGAATCGCCCAGTCACTTCGCTGATGACCAGATGGGCAATGGAAAATCCGACAGTTGAGTGCGCCGGATCAATCTTGTAGGTATCAGCCGCAACGATGCCGGCCAAGCTGAGGCTGAATGCGATTGCGATGCTGAGAAGTTTCATGTTTATTTCCTATTAATTGCTTACTAATGAATGTGTCTCAAGAAATACGCTTGTCAACTCAAGGATTACCGGCCGATGGTTGGATTTACTCGCAATCGGCAGCTGAGTTGGCATACTGCTGACAATGAATAATGCTGACCGGCAACGCCCTTGGAGCAGTGCGCACGAGTTGCATGACGCCCGTCGCGGATTGACAAAAATCCGTCGCCGGCGTTCCGAGCGGATGTTGTTGCTCGCGATTATTTTTATACCAATGATGCTATATGTCGCTTACGTGCTCGGGCGCAGTCTGCTTTATATGCAGGGCGTGCTGCGGTTCGCTACCAATATAGCCACCATGTCGCCCGCCGATGTCAAAGTGTCGGTCAACTGGTTTGCGCGCGACCTCAACAACAACAATCCCATGATCCGCAACGGCGCAATTACCGCACTGAAAATCGCCACCCGCTGGAATCTTGGTGGCGATGCCGGTGCCTGGGCGGAGATGTGGGCAAAGCAGCAACCATTCTGGGAATATCAACGTGCCACTACCAATGCGCCACCGGCACCGCCGGATTGGCGCAAGCTCATCCCGCCCGGCGGCAAACCATAAGCGCAATTAGCGTGGCAGTTGATTGAAGAATTGCCATAAGGCTTGCCGGTAAATCACGCGGCTCGTCCAAAACGCATCATTGTGGCCGCCTTGCAATTCCACCAACTGCTTTGGTTCCGGGGCGGCCGCTAGCAATCGCTCGGCATTCTGAATTGGAAAGAACTCATCTTGGCGGGTGTGAAAAATCAGCAGCGGCGCGCTGAGCCGATTGATTTTCTGAAGCGTGTCGTACCGGTTGCGTACCAGCCAGCGTGCCACCGGCGACAACGGAAGCAATTTCTGCCAGGCATCCCGCACCGACGTAAAGGCTTCCTCAAGCACCACTCCGCCAACCGGCACGTGTGTTGCCAGTTCCACTGTCACCGCCGTGCCGAGCGATTCACCGTATACAACGATATTATGCGGTGACCGGTTCATAGTTTTGGTCAGGTAATCGTAAGCTGCACGCGCATCCCGGTAAGTGCCGGCTTCGCTCGGCGTCCCACCGCTGCGGCCATAACCCCGGTAATCAATCGCGCAAACCTCCGCGCCCGCATCAAGTAGGATTGCGATCTTCGCGCGCCGATTCCAAAGGTTACCGGCATTGCCGTGCAGGAACAATACCGTCACTTTGGCCGCCGGCGCGGGAATGAACCAACCGTGAATCGGCACACCATCGCTGGCGGTCAGATTGAGGTCGGTAATACCGGCCGGCGTGATGAATGGCGTACGATCCGGGTGATAAATCAACTTAGGCTCGCGCCACATCAGGTACAAGACGTACCCGAGCACCGCCAAGACGACCACACTGAGAAAAGAGATGATTAGTTTGCGCATCATATTGCCAATCCTACGTATTATTGACAACTTTGCCACAGACCGATGTTTCGACAAGCAGATGTTTCGACAATCCGAGTCTAACGCAAAAGCTCAGCGACGGGGCGCAG
>JBAXAT010000362.1:0-2566 GCA_037142335.1 Verrucomicrobiota bacterium
CACCAAAGGTGACCGGGTAACGATTTACATGCCGCGCATTCCGGAGACGGTGATCGCGATGTTGGCCACGGCTAAACTCGGCGCGATTCACTCGGTCGTGTATGGCGGTTTCTCAGTCGAGGCGTTGCACGGGCGCATCGAGGACAGCGAATCCAAAGTCATCGTCACCGCCGATGGCGGTCGAATGAATGGCAAGACGGTCCAGTTGAAGAAAATTGTGGATGAAGCGTTGCAACGCACGGCGGCACCGGAAAACGTCGTCGTAGTCCGGCATTTGGGCATTGACGTGACGATGGAGCAGGGGCGCGATTTCTGGTACCACGAATTGATGACGCTGCCGATGGCGCGCACCGCCATGAAATGCGAGACGGAGGTTATGGACGCTGAAGATCCACTGTTCATTCTCTACACCTCCGGCACAACCGGTAAACCTAAGGCCATCTTGCACACGCACGGTGGCTATCAAGTCGGGGTGTATTCAACGCTCAAGGATGTGTTTGACCTGAAGGAAGAAGATCGCTGGTGGTGTACGGCTGATCCCGGCTGGATCACCGGCCACTCGTATATCGTCTATGGTCCACTGTTGTGCGGCGCTACGTCGTTTATGTACGAAGGCGCGCCGACCTATCCGTATCCCGACCGGTGGTGGACGATGATCGAAAAATACGGTGTCACTGTCTTCTATTCCACCCCGACCGCAATTCGCGGATTGATGCGGTTCGGACAGGCTTGGCCGGGTCGGCATGACCTCTCGACATTGCGCCTGCTCGGTTCCGTCGGTGAACCAATCAATCCCGAAGCGTGGCGTTGGTTTCATAAATACATCGGGCGTGAAAAATGCCCCATCATGGACACTTGGTGGCAGACTGAAACCGGTATGTTTTTGCTGACACCATTACCAGCAACACCGCTCAAACCCGGCTCCGCAACGCTGCCATATCCCGGCGTTGACGCCGATATTCTTAGCGAAGACGGCCAGTCGGTCAAAGTCGGTGAGGAAGGTTTCTTGGTAATACGTAAACCCTGGCCGGCAATGATGCGGACGATTTACAAAGATCCGGACCGGTATGTGCAGACGTATTGGACGAAATTCCCCGGTGTGTATTTTGCCGGTGACTCCGCGCGCCGCGACAAGGATGGCTATTTCTGGATTATTGGACGGGTGGACGACGTCATTAAGGTCAGTGGTTACCGGCTTGGCACTGCCGAACTCGAATCCGCATTTATCACGCACCACGCAGTCGCGGAAGCGGCAGTGATTGGGCTGCCACATGAAATCAAGGGCACCGCCATTCATGCCTACGTAATCCTCAAAGCTGGGCACGACGGATCAGAAGCGTTAATCGAAGAACTCCGTCAATACATCGGGCACGAAGTTGGCCCGATTGCCAAACCGGAAAAGATTACCATCGTTCAGTCTTTACCCAAGACACGCAGTGGTAAAATCATGCGCCGGGTTCTCAAGGCGCGTGCGCGCGGCATGGACGAAGGCGATCTCTCGACACTCGAAGAGTAATTACTTCCGGGCGATTTTTGTAATGACTCCGGTGAGCACGAGCCGGTCGTCGAGTTGAGTGGACACGAGTTGCCAGTTGGCTTCGAGGATGAGCTCCAGTGCGCGAATGAGTTCAGCGCTGGAGAAATTCTTTGCCGCCACCGCACACCGGTAAAACCGCCAAGCGTTCGGCAGCGCGCCATCTTTGTTTCTCGGAAAATGCGCCGTCGCGTCTGCCGGGAGAGAACCAAAAGCCTTCACAAACTCGAAGTTGCCGCCATATCCATCGCGAACAGTGATCAGCTTGCGCTCAATCAAGTCGCGTGCCAGCAACATTAGCCGGATCTGATTCACAAGCATCGCAACAATCCCGAGTGGCTCTTCGCCGTCATCCAACAAGCGGTCAAGCGCGGCGATGGCCTGCGGCAACCGCCGCGCACCTAACGCGTCGGTCAGTTCCCAAATCACGGATTGACGGGAAACGGAGCAGATGCCGCGCACATCGGCGTCGGTCAACTCGGCGCGCTGACCAGCGTACAGGCAAAGCTTTTCGAGTTCGTTGGCAATTTCGCGAAGGTTGGGGGCGACCAATTCCCGGAAGGTGGCGACGGCATCATTGGTCATCGTCTTGCCTTCGGCGCGTAGTTTTTTCTGAATGAAATCCGCGATGTCCTCATCACCGGCTTGCTTGGATTCGTCCGGGGCGTCAAAGAGTTTTACTTCGGCAAGTTTCTCCAGTGTCTTGGCGAGCGACCGGCGTTTGTCAAAACCAATGGCGCTAATCAATAACGTCACACCGTCCGGTAAGCCGCGTTTGAGAGTTTCGCCGAGTTCGGTCAATCCGTCTTTAACCGCTTCCGCGACTACGGCTTTATCGTCCGCGAGGAGGTTGGTGCTTTTCAACCACACCAACTTGGTGGCCCCAAAGAAACCGACCGTGTTCAACGCTTCGTGGAGGCGCGCAAAGATTTTTAACGCCTCGTCCTGATTGCCGGCAGTGCCATCAATGATTTCAACGCCGAATTCACCGGCCGATTTCGGGGCGAGTTTTTCCGCTAATTTTACCGCGGC
>JBAXAT010000363.1:0-2556 GCA_037142335.1 Verrucomicrobiota bacterium
TTAACCCCCCCGGCGCAAGCGTGATTCGGTGCCACAAAAGCAATTTCCTATCAGTTCAGTAATATGTCGCAGTTGACAGCCATCGCCAAAGAAGCCTGCCGGGTGTTCAACCGGACTGATCTCGACAGCCTTATCCTCTTTGTCACCAACGCCTGCAACCTTAGTTGCGGTTTCTGCTGCTACGCCGACAACCTCAATCAGACTCGCGACATCTCGTTCGAGAACCTGCTCAAGCTCAGCCAGACCATGCCGAAGTTTCGGGCGTTGCTGCTCTCCGGTGGTGAACCGTTCATCCGGCCCAAGCTCGACGAGATCATGCTCGCGTTCTGCCGGAACAACCGCATCCAGTCCATCTACATCCCAACCAACGGCTGGTATCTCGACCGCACCGCCGCCATGTGCCGGTCGTTCCTCGAACAGGAACGCGACGTGATGCTGACTTTGAGCTTCTCCGTGGACGGCTTAGCCGAAACGCACGACCGCATCCGGGCGAACAGCAAACAACCGGTCTTCACCACGTTGTGCAAAACCATCGAACACCTCTCGCCGTGGCGTGAGCGCTACCCCAACCTCCGGCTCCGCGTCAACAGCGTCGTCACCCCGGACAACGTGGACGAAATCCGGGCGACGGTTGATTACTTTCACCAGCACTACGTCCTCGACGAACACGGTTTGGAGATCGTGCGCGACATGAGTTGGCTCGGCGCTCATCACGACTCGACCGGGCGCAAGGGCATTGCTCAGAAATATCTGGAGTTGGTGGACTATGCTTACAACCTTTACGCGGGAGGCAATACGCCCCGGCGCGGCGTGTTCACCGACATCCCGGAACGTCTCGCCAACCGGTTGCTTTATGCCCACAGCCGCACGATGGCCGAGATCAAACGCGACCGGATCATGGGTCAACTCTGGCCGTTCCCCTGCACCGCCGGTCGCAAGATTCTCGTCGTGAACGGGGCCGGCAGCCTCCGCGCTTGCGAACATCGCGGCGAAATTGTGGATTTGCGGAAGGTTGATTTTGATTTTCAGAAAGCCGTGGCGACCGGCGCGATGGACAAGGAGTGCGCCCAGATCGCCAAAGACCGGTGCGATTGCATCCACGGCTGCTTCGTCGGCAACAGCCTGCAACATTCGCCGAAAGCGATCCTCACCCGCATCCTGCCCAAGATGGTGAGTCGCCGGTGAAACGCATCCTCTGTTTCTCGGCCTACGCCGCCAACCTGCGGTACGTGGCATTGGCGCGGGGTCTGCGCGACCACGGCTACGAAGTCATTGCATCCAAATCTCACGGGCCGTCCGGCTCGATCCTCGAACTGGCGCTGACGCTGTTGCCAAACTGCTGGCTGGCGTTGACCTGCCGGGCGGATCTCGCGGCCGGCTTCAAACCGCATCCAAACGTGACGTTACCGCTCTGGATCGCCAAACTGCGCGGCCTCCCGACCTGGCTGGATGTGGACGACCTGGACCACGCTTACCGGACAGGCTGGGTCGGCACGCTCGTCGAAATCCTCCAACGTCCGTTTCCACGCCTCTACACCATTGTCACCTACCATAACGAGAACCTCCGGGAACACCTCATCCGCGACCGGCATGTCAACCCCGACCGGCTGCTACGCGTTGAACAAGGCGTGGATTGCCGGCTGTTCGACGGCCAAGCCGCGCCCGACCGCGTCGCCGAAGTGCGGCGTCGGTTCGATTTGGCTGGCAAACCGGTCGCCGTGTACACCGCCCATCTCAACGTCGCCAGCGATCTCGAACCAGTCTTGACCGCCTGGCAGACCGTGGTGCGCGAGTTACCGGCGGCGGTACTGCTGGTGGTCGGCGGCGGCCCACTCCGCCAACACTTCGAAAACTTAGCCGGCCAAATGGGATTGACCAGTCAGGTGCATTTCACGGGCGAAGTCAGCCATGGTGACGTCCCGGCGTTCTTCGCGGTGGCCGATGTCGCCTTGCTCTATTTCTCGCCTCGCCTAGTCAACCAGTACCGGTGCTCGTTGAAACTCCGGGAATACTTCGCGGCCGGCGTGAAAGTCGTCTGCAACGATGTCGGCGAATTACCGACGTTTGCCCACCTGACGTATCAGTCCAGTAGTGATCCGGCCGCGTTCGCTGCGAACATTGTGCGCGTGTTACGCGGTGGCGGCGACCGTCGTGAGCAACAAGCCCATGACTACGCGCGCCAACAACTCCACTGGCCCCGTCTGATTGAGCAAGCCACTCGCGAAATCGTGGCGCGCGGCGGGCTTGCGTCGCCCGACTGATTGGGCTAAACATGAGACACACAACATCGAGGTAAGCATATGTGTGGGTTTGGGCCAAAGAATCGGGATTGGCAGCGCTGGGCTTGGGCGATCCTAGTCGTGGCGGTGGTGGCTGCATTGCGCTGGCCGTGGCGGGAGGCGGACGGCGGCAATAGCGGATTCTGGACTTACGGATTCTTTTTGACAGACGAAGGGTGTTACACATCTGCTGGCCGTCATGCCTTTGTGAATAGAACTTTATTAACCCCCCCGGCGCAAGCGTGATTCGGTGCCACAAAAGCAATTTCCTATCAGT